>JACMMN010000217.1 GCA_014379075.1 Pyrinomonadaceae bacterium
CCGCAATGACATGGGCGGAAAGTTTTAATGTGGTGGCCGTTTTACCGGGAAACTTGAGATAGCTCAAATAACCGTTTGAAGGGCTTTTGTACGCGACAAAAACCGCGTCGTCAAAATCGAAAACCATCGGCACGCCCGAGGCAGCGACCTTTCGCTCAAACCACGCCGGGCCGAGCAACGCCGCCTCGCGAAATACATAAACCAGATCGAAATCCCCAACTGTCGCCAACTCGAGCCGCCGTTTGTTTATATTGCCGATAACCGCCCGAACCTTCTGGGCCGCGTTGCCGCTTGTATAAAGGATCTTTTTCAGTTCTTCCGTTTCGAATGGCGAATAGGTTATTTCCACGCCGCACTGCTTCAAAAGCGGCTCCCATTGTTCGATCCTAAATCGTTGTCCAGGTGAGGTATCGTAGAGTGAGGGAACTATAGCTAAAACTTTCATAAACCAAAGTATGGATACTACCAACTAATACATGCCTTTGCAAAATTTCAGCCGGACGGGTCGGAGAGGGTGACGTGGAGTTGCCGAAGATTATTCCTGCGGTGAAACAATGTCGTATCGCAGCACTATTTCTTTACAGCCCATGTTTCGATATAAGTTCCCATATTGCCGAGATTGCTTATTCGCGTGATTAAACTAGAAGCAACGCTTTCGAGTTTGCCAAAAACTCCTCCACGCATCGAAACCATGCTGGTGCCTCCATAAACGGTCCATACCTTGGGCTCAAAGCCATGCTTTCTCAGAATTGCTATTAGCGATTTCGCCCCAAAACCGAATACATGAAATGGCGAGAACGTTGGAGCCAGATTTACGCACCACTTGCGGCCCCGCATTTTCTGGTAAACGTTTCCGACTCTGAAATACAGGCCTTTTTCATTCGGCACGTCTAAATAGAGAAAACCGCCAGGCTTGAGAATTCGGGAGATTTTCAGCATTATTTCATCTGGATTGTAGAGGTGTTCCAGGACGGCCGCCAGGATTACTACGTCAAATTCAGCTTCCGGAATTTCGGCTTCCTCAACGGGCTGCCGCCATATTTTCACTCCGATCCTCTTTTCGGCGTAATCGGCAAAGGATTCGGACGGCTCGACGCCTTCAACGTCCCAACCTCGTTCCTTCGCCGCGATGAGAATTTCTCCTCGTCCCACCCCGACATCCAAGAGGCGGCCTTTCCTGCCCAGCAATTTTTCCGCCTGTTCAACAAGGCCGGCCGCATTATCCAATTTTCCAAGCTTATCGTGCCCCTGAAAATATTGATCTGCGTCGACCTCATAATGCTGGCCCAATCCGCCAATCGGATACGGCATTGGATTCGGAAATATCAGCCCACATTTTCCGCAAGCCCAAATTTCGGTTTCCACTCCCTGATTTTCCCTGTGCGAGGCTCCGCCGCGTTTTCCCACATATTTTGTCGGCTTTATCTCACAGATCGGACAATTTTGCTCACTCCAGCGATAGCCGTCATGCGACTCCTCTGGATTCTCCTGCTCTTGAGCGTTTCTATCGGCCATACTTATTACCCTGAAAGCCCGTTGTATAATCTCCGATACCTTCTGCCGCCAACGCCTTCGAGGTCAAATCTCTTTCGCGCGCTCACTATGCAACGCTCGGCGAGAGTTTCCCGGTCTTTCATCATCTCAAAAAGTTCATCCATCGCCCGCGCATAAGCCTCGTTTGCAAACTCTTCTATCACTACGCCTGTTTGATCAGCCTGCGTAAATTCTGTTGTGTCGCCGATGCCGTCGTTTACTATTACTGGCAAGCCGCAGCCGAGGTATTCGGCATTCTTTGTTGGCGACGACGCCTGTTTGGAGTAACAAGGCTTGATAAACGAAATGGCCGCGTCCGCCGATCTCAAATACGCCGGGATTTCGACGGGCGAAACCTGTTTTATGAGAAAGTCGCTGTTTGCGTAGCCGCGTTTAAGCAATAACGTTTCCATTAGTTCCGGCCTGCTTTGCGTGAGAACAAGAGCAAACGCGTCGTTTCGCTTCTTTTTCAATTCACCGTAAAGATCAGCCATTTCCTCGGTTAAATACCAGCCGCCGAACGAACCCACATAAACCATTACAAAGCGGCCGCCGATATCCAGTTTTTTCCGCATATCTTGCCGGGAATCTCCCGCCGCAATTTCAAACCGCTTCAGATCTACACAGCACGGGATCACCTCGACCGGCCTTTCAAGTTTATCAAATCCCGTCTGTTTCGATTCCGGAAACAGGATCTCTCTCGCTTTTTCGGTCAGCACCACAAATCCGTCCGCTTCCTTCATCAGCCATTTCTCGA
Organism: Pyrinomonadaceae bacterium; assembly: GCA_014379075.1. Lineage (GTDB taxonomy): Bacteria > Acidobacteriota > Blastocatellia > Pyrinomonadales > Pyrinomonadaceae > OLB17. The sequence continues at coordinate 2,291 of JACMMN010000217.1, forward strand.
TCCGCTTTGCCGACCGGTAGAGCACGCCGCCTTCCGGCCATACCCCGGCATCCGTGTATTCTTCCGGAAAAAAACCTCTGATATCAAACAGCAGCTTTGGTTTTCGCTTCGACAATTTCCTTGCGATCGCTCCCATCAAAGTCGGCACATGCACGCGGCCGTGTAGAATATCTATGTTCTTTTCACCGATCATCCGCCTAATAAACCAAGCTCCCCGAAAAATGTCATAGGCGGTAGCGATGACGGAAAATCGCTTGTGATAAGGCAGGCAATGCCAGTCGATCCCCATTTCCGCCAGCTTTCTCCGCTCAATCTCGATCTGGCCGGCGGTCCACTTCTCCTTAAGTTCCGGCTCAAACGTCAGAAGGCTGATCGCGATCCCGTCTTTAGCGATCTCAAGCAAATACGGGATCACCTGCGTCTGCACCAGCGGCTGCCGCATCCCAAAATAGCATATGTACAAAGTACATCTCATTTTTTGTATAAAACGGCCTGGAACCAACCGGCAAATGTCGCCGTGTCGATCACCAGGATCAACCCTGCCACACCAAAAACTATCAAAGGATTAAACAATATTCCCATACCGAATTCATACCGGTGCGCAAGTATCCGCTTTGCCGTCCGGGCAAGCAGCCACAATGGGATCGCCGCCAGCCACCAAAGGCTGTGCACCGCCGCCATGATCAAAAACGGCAGCAAGATCAAATATTGTTTTAGAACGCCGTAGTGCCAATCCCATTGCCTGCCGGCCCAGACGTTGTGTTTCGAATAAAGCACGAACTTGGCAAAGGTGCTCGATAGAGCGGGCTGCAGACTCCAAAAAACCATGGCCTTCGGCGCAATTGCGATCTTAAAGTCCTGCTTCTCCGCTTTTTCCATGAAAATCAGGTCTTCCGCCGCCCGCAGATCGGGAAATCCGCCAACCGCTTCCCACACGCCTTTTCGCAATAAGCACGAAGCGATAATCTTTCCACGAATTCCAACCGCCTTTTGTGACGGAACATATGAAATCGCGGCGCATTTTTCAAAAAAATTGCCGTTCACGGGCGAAAAATTTCCGTAAACGATATCAGCATCCAGTTCCCCTCCTTGATCAGGAGACGCAGCAGCCTTTCGCTGCCTGGGTGGTATTGAAGACGCCGCAATAACCAACTCCGCCAGCCAATCCGGCTCAAGCTTAATGCCTGCATCCGTCAGTGCGATCCAATCGTTCGCGGCGTTTTCGATCCCGATATTGCGTGCTTTACCGGGTGTCGCCTCATCCGTTTTTATCAGCTTGATCTTCGAATTTCCTGCCGCCATCCGCTCAACGATCTCAACCGTTTTATCCGTCGAACCACCGTCGACCAGCACAACTTCATCCGGCTGATACGTCTGTCGATTAATACTTTCGAGCAGATTTTCTATTGATTCTTCTTCGTCACGGATCGGTATGACCAGCGAGATCTTTGGACTTTCCAATTTGACCGTCCTCAATTTCTCAATAAGAAGGTTCGGTGGGTTTGCCGCGAAAAATTTCACGGCTCTTACGATAGATCGGACTTTTTCCGAATTTACAATATAAAAAC
>JACMMN010000218.1 GCA_014379075.1 Pyrinomonadaceae bacterium
ATCGGCACGGTCGCCTTTTACTTTTAGTTTCAATCCCGTTATTTCAAATTCAATCTCAAATTTTGGCATACAAAAAAAATCCTTTAAGGAGCTATTTCTGTTTTACATTGCTTAGAGTGCTGAGCCAATGTATTCCTAAGTAAATTAAATGTCAATCTTCAGAAAATGGACGATGTCGGCAGGTTACAATTTTCTCGGTTTCATCTCGGCGATCGCCCTTTCGAGCTACTCCCTTTCTTTAAAATTTTTGGATTAAGTTTCGGGTCAAACCGAGGAGTAACGTACATATCATCGTGCAGGCGACCGAAATTGGGACAGAGTCCGACAAAAATCGCTCGAATTTCCAGATAGGCTTCGTCCATAATTTGCAAATCAACTGGTTTCAAACACACAAATTCCGTTGTGTCTGGCAATAGGTATTGCATTTCGCCCACATAATTCAAAGGGACAAGTTTCTTTTTAAGAATCGACGTCCAACGCGATAAGCACGTATGCCCCCAATCGCGAAGTGCAAATTTCACGGTGAAAGCCCCGCCACCGATTTCAAAATCCAGCTCCCAGTTGTTTAATCTAGCAATTGCTTCCGTTGCATCATTCATTTGAGAAATCGGGAAATAGATTTTATGCCGCGTCAACAAATCCAGATAATCATTGTAATTGCGGTGGCCAAATACAGGGAGAGTATATACAAACGACTGAGAGTCCGAATTTTTTTGTTCGGACGGAAACAACAAATCTATTGAGTTATTAGAGTTGTAACTCAATGCCATTTGATAGATCGGGATACGTGCCATTTACAAACTCTTCCTATCAGAATGATGATTGAGTACGTTTTGCGCCGACAGTGATTCAAATTTAAATTGACACGCCATATCAATCGTAGCGAAAGGGGAACAAACCACATCAACGCCGAATAAATACTTGCTGGTAACAGACTTCCTTTTAAAGAACCTCCATTTTCTCCAAACTAATCCGCGACGTTTAATGATGAGTGTTTTCAACTTCAAAAAAGCGGATTCATCAATTTCGAATTTTACTACGGCAGAATTGGAACCAAACTTTCCAACGGCGAAGGACGCCGCTAAAGCCAGACTGTCGCCAACATAGAAACCTCGACCTAACTCCCCGCCACCCCTTGTAACGTCAACGGAAGCAGGCGGGCCGACAATTATTATCGAGGAATTTTTATCCGTTCCATGGTATGCGTTCATCGGATTCTAATTTTATAAAAATCAAGCATTTAGATCTTCCAACCACTTCGTGACAGTTGCCCAGCTATCCCACAATTCATTTGCGCATTTTGTCGACCTCCATTCGGAATTTCTCGCTGTCGCGGAATTTTGCGAATGAGCTGTCGGTTTCGGGGTTGGGGAAGCGTTCGCCGGGGATCATGTTGGCTTTGTGTTTGAAGGCGAGGCGGAGCCAAAGGATAGCCTTGTCTTCGTCGCCGAGTTCGCCGTAACCGCAGGCCATGTTGTAGTAACAGAGCGGGTAGGCCGGCTCTTTGGAAATACCGTATTCGAGGACGGACATCGAGTTTTTGATGTCGCCGGTGATGCCGTATGCCATCGCCAGATTATCGACGACGACGATCCAGAGGGCTTTCGGGAGCTTGCGTTCCTTTTTTTCGAGATCGACGGCCTTTTGATAAAGCGGAATGGCTTTTTTGTAATTGCCTTCGAGATAATAATTGCTGGCTTCGGACGCATATTGAAGCGACGTTTTCTGCGCAGCGGCAGATGATGCGAAAACAAAAAAGCACGCAGCGAGCAGGAGTAGGTTTTTCATAGGTTTTGTTTATTTGGAAAAGTGAACGCCTATGTTATATCACCTAATCGGAAAATGCGGAAATTCTTGCGAAATCGGACCGGTAATTGAGTTTGGATGCTCCCGGTTTTTATTAACTAGCTGCGGTCTTTTTAAAAACTTTTCACATTGGGTTTTTGGATGATATAATTTTTTCAAAGGTAGTTTTATCCAAAAAATTGAATAGGCTGTTTCGCTGGGAGTGAGGTTTTTCAGAATATGACAAAGCTTAGCGTGAACCGAAAGCAGTATGACGTCGATGCGGACCCGAATACGCCTTTGCTGTGGGTGATACGGGACGATATCGGTTTGACCGGGACGAAGTTCGGGTGCGGGGTCGCGCAGTGCGGGGCTTGTACCGTGCATGTCGGCGGCGAGGCGAAGCGTTCGTGCGTGACGCCGATGAAGGCGGCGGTCGGGAAGGAAATAACGACGATCGAAGGTTTGTCGCCGGATGCGACGCACGCTCTGCAAAAGGCCTGGATCGCCGAGGACGTGCCGCAATGCGGTTATTGCCAATCGGGGCAGATAATGTCGGCGGCGATACTCCTGCAGCAGAACAAAAAGCCGACCGATACCGATATAGATCAGGCGATGTCCGGCGTCATTTGCCGCTGCGGAACGTACAACCGCATTCGAAGCGCCATCAAGCTGGCGGCGATCAACGGAGGTAAATGAAATGACCCAGAAAACCGAGATCACACGCCGTTCATTTCTAAAAGCCACGATAGTCGCGGGCGGCGCGTTGCTCATCAGCACCAGTTTGCCTATGCGTTCGCGGGCGGAAGAGAGATTTAATCCGGCGGAAACTCCGGCCGCCGATTTCCAGCCGAACGCCTTTATCCGCATCGCTCCGGACGGCAAGGTGACGATCACGGTCGGCCAGGCGGAGATGGGCCAGGGCGTGCTGACCTCGCTGCCGATGATCGTGGCGGACGAGCTGGAAGTCGATTGGAAGGACGTATCCTACGAACACGGCCCGGCGGGAAAGGAGTTTATAAACCCGGCCTTCGGCGCACAGATCACGGGCGGAAGCGCGAGCATTAAGGGGTTTTACGATCCGCTGAGAAAATCGGCCGCGTCGGTCCGCGAAATGCTGATCGGGGCCGCCGCCGCACAATGGGGAGTTGCGGCGGACACTTTGCGTGCGAGGAACGGCGAGGTTTTTGATCCGGCGTCAAAGCGAACCGCGAAATACGGAACGCTGCTCGCGGCGGCGGCCAAGATTACTCCGCCAGCCACGCCGAAACTGAAGGACCCGAAGGATTTTCGATACATCGGCAAGAGCGTCAAGCGGCTCGATTCGCCGGAAAAGGTCGACGGCACCGCCATTTTCGGCATCGACGTGAAAGTGCCGGGAATGCTGACGGCGACGATCATGCGTTCGCCGGTGATGGGCGGCAAGGTAGCGAGCGTTGACGACACGGCGGCAAAGGCCGTGAAAGGCGTGCGGAGCGTCGTGCGTTTGGAAAGCGGCGTCGCCGTCGTCGCGGATAATTACTGGGCAGCAAAAAAGGGGCGCGATGCGTTGAAGGTCACCTGGGACGAAGGAGCGATGAAAGGCGTTTCGAGCGAAAGCCTATATCGTGCGGACGTCGAAGCGGCAAAGAACGGCAAGGGCATCGAAGCGAAAAAGATCGGCGACGTCGCCGCCGGGCGTGCGAAGGCATCAAAGACGGTCGAGGCCGTTTATTATGCTCCTTATCTCGCCCACGCGACGATGGAGCCGATGAACGCGACCGCCGATGTTCGCGCCAACAGCTGCGAAGTGTGGAGCGGCCTCCAGGCGCAGATGGTCGTCCAGGGACAGGTCGCGAAAGAGTTGGGGCTTGCTCCCGAAAAGGTGAAGATCAATAACACGCTGCTCGGCGGAGGTTTCGGAAGGCGCCTGGGCGAGTATGTGATGGACGCAGTACGCCTGTCGAAAGCGGCTGGCAAACCGGTCAAGGTCGTGTGGACGCGCGAGGAC
>JACMMN010000219.1 GCA_014379075.1 Pyrinomonadaceae bacterium
AACGTGATAAGAAAGTCGCTGTTTCGCCCTCACGTCCAATATCTTGTTGGGCGGTGCGTAGCAAATGAAAATCATTTCAGGCAATTTCTTTCGCCTCAAGACTCTAATTAGATGAATTTGCCGTTGTTTTCGGCACAAATGTTGAATGCGTTGCCATAACTTGCCATCGCCCGTTTTTCTTTGCGCCGACTAGCGTCGTTACAAGAACAGCACTAAAGGCTTGCCCGTTTGCCGTCCCGCGCCAAGCCCAGCGAGCCGTTATCAACGCTGTGTCATCGTAGAAACGTATTTTTGCGCTGCCCGCCACAATCTCGGCAGAATCGTGCTTGACGGCGTTTGCGGGAGGATTTTTATACTCATCAATAAACTCCGCTCTGGAACTGATTGGGCTACCCGGAGAAACGTCAATGAAATCGTCGGTTAGAAGGCGTTCCAACGCGACGGCATCTTTCTTAACAACGGCGTTTACAAATTCGACGGCAAGAGCTTTTATTTCCTGATCGGCTTTAGATATTTTGCTCGATTGTTTGTCAGTCTTCTGACCGAAGACTGACAGCGATGTTGCGATTATTAGCGCGACGAGAAGAATAGGTTTTCGCATAATTTTCTGCTCTATTTAAATTCAAGAAAGTTTTACCACAAATTGCCGTTGAAAGAAATTGCGTTCGAGTTTCAGGGGAAACCGCCCAACTTATGATTGCGCGGAATCACTCTGCCTAATCGCCATATTTTGTGTATTATCCCGAATCGTTCTTGATAACACTCAGATTTGCGGCATTATCTGGAATCATTCAGGATAATAACCTTATATCTGGAATTAAGATAAACGATTCCCCAACCGGGGCAATAAAAGTAAGAAGGACATTCTGTGATTAGCATATAGAGCAATAATTTAACGCGGAATCAGTTCCATATAATACTTTTTCTTCGGCGGCTACTCATTTCCGCTGACGAATTTATAGCCGATACCGCGCACGGTTCTGACTATCTGCGGGTTGTTTGGTTCGTCTTCTAAATACTTTCTCAGCCTTACAATAAAATTATCTATGGCCCGTGTGTCGGTGTCTTCCTGGAGGTCCCAGACTTCTTCGAGGATGGTTTTGCGGGAGACGGTGACGTTTTCGTTTTCGATGAGGTAGCGGAGGAGTTTTATCTCCATCAGCGTCAGGTGGACGGTTTCGCCGGTGCTGCGGAGTTCGAGGTTGGCGAAATCTATTGTTTTGCCATTGACGGTGTAAATGTCGTCGATTCGGGAGCCTGTCTTTTCCTTCCGCATCCATTCGCGGCGGCGGAGGAGGCCGTTTAGGCGGGCCATAAAAATTTCCAGGTCGAACGGTTTTGGCAAGTAATCGTCGGTTCCGGCCTCGAAACCTTTGAGCACATCTTCGGGCCGGCCGCGGGCGGTGAGCATAAGGATCGGCGTGAAATTTTGTTTCGCCCGGAGTCTAGCCGCGACTTCGAATCCGTCGATTCCGGGCAGCATTATATCCAAAACTATCGCATCGAATACGGATTTTTGGACGTGGTCGAGCGCGGTTTCGCCGTCGTGGGCAATCTCGGCTTCGTAACCTTCGGCTTCGAGATTAAAGCGTAAACCGTCGGCGAGATGTTGTTCGTCTTCGACAATGAGAATTTTCATAGTTCTAACGTTCTCAGTTCACGCTTAGCTTGTTCTTGGTTGAGCCTCAAAACAAGCTTAAGCTTGAACTGAGAATCTACGCCCGGGGCAATTGCACTAAAAATGTACTTCCCTTGCCCTCTCCGCGGCTGTCCGCCCTGATCCTGCCGCCGTGCTTTTCTATGATCGATCTAACGATAAAAAGTCCCAGGCCGGTTCCTTTACGTTCGTTCGCCTCGCCTTCGGCAACCCTGTAAAACCTTTTGAATATTCGTTTCAGATCTGCCTTCGCAACCCCGATACCGTTATCCTTGATAAAGATCTCCACCTTTTTGCTGAGACTGGAATTCTTCGTCCGGATAGAAATTTTCGGATCGTCGCCGGAATATTTGACGGCATTGTCCAGAAGATTTATGAATACGGTCAGCAGTTCGGCCTTATCGCCGAGGACGCGTATATCGCCCGAAGGCTCGGCCAGCCTTATCGAGCCATCCGGCAAATTATGCCTCGTCTTAACCATTGTCGCCGCTTCACTTACGAGAGCCCCGATCTCGACCTCCGATATGCTGAGCTGGCGTTTCTTTTCCTTGGTCCGGCTCGCCTGCAAAACCTGTTCGACGGTGTTGAGTAATCGGTCGCTGTCGGCAAGCATCACGTCGTAAAACTCCATCTGCTTTTCCGGCGAGACCTTTCGCGTTTTCAGCGTTTCGAGATACAGCTTGATGGACGCGATGGGCGTCTTCAATTCGTGCGTTACCGAATTAAGGAAAGCATCGTGCTGCTCGCTGCGCCTTATCTCGCGAACCAGAAATATCGTATTCAGCACCAGTCCGGTGATTATCAGCGCAAAAAAGATAACTCCGAAAACAAGTAAAGCGACCTGCCGCAGATTGAGAAGTATCCACCCGACATTCAAAGCCACCGCCAGAATGATCAGGCAAATGCCGAGCACGAGAAAGAAGATTGCGGTTTTACGGCGGCGCATACGGTTAATGGTAAATGCAAAATGGCAAATGACACAATGCCGTTAACCATTCAATACAATAGCCGCAAAAAGGCACAAAAAGCACAAAGAAGAAGTTCTCTCCTGCGCGTTTTGTGCCTTTTTGCGGCTATTAGAATCTCCGGGTGCCTTAAACTAAGCTGTTTCGTGAATAGGCCGCAACTCGCCCGCTGATTCGGTTTTTTCGGTCGCGAGGCTGTATGCGTAAACGTTTTTGGCTAAACCAAGTTTTTCCATTAGCTTGATCTCGATCCAATTAACATCGAATTCGTACCAGGCTAGGCCGTGTTTTGCCGAACGAGGATGTGCATGGTGGTTGTTGTGCCAACCTTCGCCCCAGGTTATGGCGGCGATCAGGCCGTTGTTTCGCGAATCGTCACGTGTTTCAAAACGCCGCGTGCCCCACAGGTGCGTTGCCGAATTGACCAGCCAGGTAAAATGCCAGCCGACGACAACGCGAAGGAATACCGCCCACAAAACCATTGATAAACCGCCGAAAGCGAACAATCCGCCGGCGACGAAAAGCGTCGGAACCCAGTAATATTTGTTCAAAAGCAGTTGAAACGGGTCTTTGACAAGATCCGGACAATAACGCTGCATTGTCGCCATCGAATTATTCTGCGCGGTGCCGCGAAAGATCCAGCCCATGTGCGACCAGTATGTGCCGTGACGCGGGCTGTGCGGATCGCCATCGGTTTCGGTAAACGCGTGATGCAGCCTGTGAGTCGTG
>JACMMN010000220.1 GCA_014379075.1 Pyrinomonadaceae bacterium
AAAAAACGAGGTTTCCTACAATGACCCCAAGGCCGTTCTCGATTCTTAATAGCTGCCAAACTATCATGCCCAAGGCTCTCCGGTGGTCCTAATACCAAAACGAAAGTGCATACCGTGTAACGAATGACAAAATCGATCGAAATTCTTTTCACTCACGAGGACGAGGACAATTTCTCCAGAGAAATCCGTGCGGTTTTCCCGTATGTGGCTTTTATCGATGATGTATATTGGCCGACGCAGACGCCGCCGAGCAGGGCCTCGATAACGGACTGCGAGTCAAAGTTCGTCTTGATTTGGAACAGACAAATCTTTCCAAAGCTACCAAGCCTGCCTAGAAAAGACGGTACTTTTCACGGACCGCAGTCAGGGATGGTTATTCAGTTCATAAGGCCAGTGCCAAAGGATAATGAACTCCTATCGGGAACTTTGTCGGCTGGTTGGGATCCCGCCAACTTCAAAATGAAGACTTTCGCCGAAGGCGTCTGGAAGATTGTTAAAAAGCTGACGCCTAAAAAGCTCGACCAGATCAATCCAGACACGCGGGAAGTCACTTTCCGTAGCGCGGATATTCGCGTTGGAAACGACGCTTATAGGTGGTGTCAGGAAGAAAAGGACCGATATCTCCGCTTTTACAATAGCCCGCTAATCTACATGAGGCCGGCTGACTAAGATGAAAAAGTCAGTCGAAATTTTGTTGACCGCTGATGACGAATATAATTTCGCAAGGCAAATCCGAGCGGTTTTCCCGTATGTTGCGTTCATTGATCATATGTATTGGCCGACGACAACGCCTCCGAGTCGAGCGTCGATAACCGATTGCGAATCTAAATTCGTTTATATCTGGAACAGACAACTATTTCCCAAAATCCTTGGTAAGCCAAGAGAGCACGGCGGCTTTTATGGCCCGCAATCTGGAATAGTGATCCAACTTATTCGGTCGCAACTTAAGGATAATGAGCTTTTGTCAGGAACCATGGGTGTCGGTTTCGATAAAACAAATGTCGCTATGAAAACCTTTGTCGAAGATGTATGGAAGATTCTCAAGAAGCTGACGCCGAAAAAAGTTGTCCAAGTCGACCCGAACACTCTCGAAGTGCAGTTCCCGCGCAAGGACATTCGGCTTGGGAACGACGCGTACAGGTGGTGCACTGAAAAAAAAGGACGGTTTTTGCGATATAACAATAGCCCACTTATCTACATGAAACCGGCTGAGGCGGCTTAATTTAGCTAGATACGGAACTCACGATAGAATGAGGATACTAGAAAATATGATTGAGCTTTCAGGCAAAGGGTTGAATTTGACGATTTGGATGATGGAGATGATGGGAATGATTTGGAAGAGTGGATGGGATAGGAGGGTCGGAATCCGAGCTTCGGCTGAGAAATTTCGGAGCCCGAATTTGGGTGGATTTTAGGGCTTTACACCTTCGACCAATCTAAGCTTTATACTCGACCAATCCGGCACTTTGATACGACCAATCAGGCAGTAATATTCGACCATTCGCGGGTTTTCCTATATCAAAATGCCCGGTATTCAAATTACAAAAAATCAAAAAATAAAATGGCCGGAAATCGGCGTTTTAGGCCCTCGAATTTTTGATAATTTCACTGATCGATCCGTCCATTAAAATTTGCCAGGTTCAGGACGATCTCGTCGATCAGCGAAGTGCGCTCCCTGGGGACATTTACTCCGTTGACTACTATCGACAGGACCAGCTGTTCGCCGGCGGCGGTCGTCACGTATCCCGAAAGGGCCGACACCTGATCTATCGTTCCGGTCTTTCCGCGGATGTTTCCGGCGGCGGCGGTGCCTTTGAAACGGTTGGCCAGCGTGCCGTCGACGCCGCCGATCGTCAATGAATTACGCCAGTCGGCGGAAAAACGGCTCTGCGAGCCCATGTAGGTATAGAGCCGGACAACGGCGCCGGGCGTGATGAGATTGTGCCGCGAAAGGCCGCTGCCGTCGTGCTGGATGATGCCGTCCGGAGCCACGCCGATCTCATTCAGGAAAGACTTGACGGCGGCGAGGCCGAGCTCGGAACTGTCGGTTTGGCCTGTAGAAACCGGCGTCTGCGAAAGCTTGCGGGTCTCTTCGCCCAGCGTCCACAAAAGGGTTTCCGTGTACATATTCTGGCTCGGCTTCATGGTTTTCGCGGCTATCAGGCTGAGCGGAGGAGATTCGAGCTTGGCGATCTCGATGCCGGTGTTCAGCGGCGTTGGGCTGCGGGTTTTCTCCGTCCGGTAGGTTCCAGTGATCGTGACCCCTTTCAATTCCAGCCGCTGTTTCAGCAGGCTGACGAACAGATCGGCCGGGCGTGAAACCGTGATGCTGCCCTTGAAACCAGCGTTGCCGGAGGGCAGCGAACCCGTGATCTCAAGGATGTTTTGATCCACCTTTTTTAGTATCTGCAGCGTGCGTTCCGAACCGGCCGCGGACGTAAGGCATTGGTTTACAACACGCATTACCACGTTGCCGGGCGTGATCCGGACAGAGCATTGATAACCGGCCGGGCCCGGGGTGACGCTCAGATCTAGGGCGTTGTCATTTAGCGGCAAGGCCGAGATCTCGGCTCCGTAATACCACTGCAGATCTTCATATTCCCACGAGCCGGGAACGTGATGTCCGGCGAAATACGATTCGTCTCCGATCAGATTTCCTTCGATACGTTTTACCCCAGCCTGAACGATCTTGTCGGCCAGATTATCGAGGCCTTTGAAATAATCGCCGTTGTTAAATGCGGTGGAGATCGAGACATCGCCGCGTCCAAATATGCGGAGATCGCCGGTAATTTTACCGCCGGAATCGGGCATCGCCGCCGCGTAAACGCTGGTGACAAAGCGAAAATCCGGTGTCAGTTTTTCGAGCGTCGCAGCCACCGTGAAATTCTTCATGTTGGACGCCGGCATAAAATATTTCTCGGCATTCTCTTCGAATATGACTTTGCCCGTATTCAGCGAAACGATTTTCACGCCGATCTGTCCACGTCTTACCTCCGGCCGCGCCAGCCGAAGGCGAATCCTCGACTGCAGATCGACAAGGTTTTGGGCACCAGAAATCAAGGGGTTCGGTGTGGCGGCAGGCGTTACAATAACAGACGGAATCGGCGTCGGTGTCGGAGCGGCAGACCCCGGACGAGTGTCGTTCTGGGCGGATGCATCGGTCAGTACTCCCAGAAAAAGAACAGCTGCGAGAGGCAGCAAAATGAAGGTTGGCCAAGTGAATTTTACTTTCATTATTTCGTATACGGGATATTTTTGTTAAATAATTCTACGGGCAAAAAAGGCAGTAACGAACGAAAGTTGTTGCTGCCTTTAATGGGTTAAAAACTGAAAGCGTGCGCGGCGATCTAACAGGATCATTTGCACTTTGAATATCCGCAATCACGACAGAAATCGCAGCCGGAAGCGTGTTCAAGTTGCCCTTTGCATTCCGGGCACTCGCCGATCAGGCTCGACATCGCCGTCTCAGTGGCGGAAAGTTTTGCAGCCTGCCGTTCGGATTGCGGTAGATTTCTTAAACGGCGGTCGACGAGAAACAGGCATTCGGCGACGGCTTGTTCCGGCGAGGTCAAAAGCCGTTCGTTGAACCAGACGGCATGCGTTGCCGTGACTTTATTCAGGCTGCGCGCAACATCCTTAACTTCAAAGCCGCCGCGAAGCATTTTTGACGCCAGCAGCCCGACACCGGCGCTGATCGGCCCTGTAACAAACACTTCCATGATCCGCTCGCCGTTGTGATTGACGGTAACGTACAAATTCTGCGTGTCGAACGGTATCCGCCAGGTCGATCCCTGGAGTTCCCGCGGCCGCTCGACTCTTTGCGACTCGGACAATTGCGGCGACACGGCGATATCCGAATGCTGCTTCTGGTCACCCTGCGTTTCCGTGTCCGTAACAGCGGCCTTCATCGAATTCAAAACCTGCCCCTCACGGCTGCCGTCTCGATAATAGCTGACCGCTTTACACCCAAGCTTGCGGGCCAGATGGTAAAGCTCGTCCACGGATTCGACGGTGTCGTCCTTTGCCCCGTTACACGTTTTCGATATGGCATTATCGACATGTTTCTGGGCCGCCGCCAAAACTTGAACGTGCTGGAGCGATTTGATATTCATCGCCGAAATAAAATGCGGCGGCAACTCGTCTTCATGATCGACGACATATTGTGCGGCTGATTTTATCGACTCCTCATCCGTTTGATCTACTTCCACACCCAACGCTTCCGCCGCCAAATTATGAACATATGTACGCGTTCCGAGCGTGTCTTGACGGACGTAAGCCCACGAAAAATTCGGCTCGATGCCGGATGAAGTTTCGGCGAGAAGCGATATTGTGCCGGTCGGGGCAATGGTCGTTACTTCGTAATTTCGCGGAGTTAGGGGCATGTCGCGCGAGATGCCGATCTCGTCATACAGAAATTTCTCATAGGCTTCGCGATTCGGCTCGAGTTCGGGGAAAACTCCTTTTTCGGCACCGAGTTTCATTGAAGCCATCCAAGCCTCGCGGCGGATAAAACCCATTAGCCGGCCGATCAGATCGAGCGATTCCTGCTCTCCGTAAGTGATTTGTAAATTTAGACAAAGATCGGCAAATCCCATGATTCCAAGACCCACGGGACGAGTTCTTTTTACGACATCATCGATCTCTTCTAAAGGAAAATAACCCGCATCGACAACATTATCCAAAAATTGCGTGCAAATGTGCGTCGCTCTGGCGAGCCGGTCCCAATCTATACGATCGTCGACGTCGGTTCCGTCCCCGGCCTCAATGTAGAATTTTGCAACGTCGATGGAGCCGAGGTTGCACGAATTATTAAAATGCAGCTGCTGTTCCCCGCATGGGTTACACGCATAGATCGGGCCCATCGAGGCCATCATGTGATTGTGACGGTTTACTTCATCGATGAAGATAATGCCCGGCTCTGCGTATTTATGGGCCGACGCGATAATCCGGTTCCAGACGTCCGGGGCAAAAACCATTCCAGGCATCGGCGGCTCTTCAATGCTGTAGTCAGAAAGATCGGCAGATTCGAATGCTAGCTTATCCGCGAATATCGCCGTGGATCCGTCCGGCTTGCGATATACAACGTAATCGCTGCCTGTCGCCGGGTCAAACACTGCCTGAGTCCACGGCTTGTCTTCAAATTCGGTCTGAAACCATACGCCACGGTCCACTGCTTCCATGAACGCATCCGAAACCGTCACCGAAATATTGAAATTCGTCAGGCTGCTCTGATCGTTTTTGGCATGGACAAACCGGAGAATGTCGGGATGCTTGACGCTCAGAATGCCCATATTGGCACCGCGCCTGACGCCGCCCTGTTTTACTACTTCCGTCGTTTGATTGACGATGTTCATAAAACTTACAGGCCCGGAAGCGACGCCGCGCGTTGAATTTACCATCGAACCAGCGGGACGCAAAAATTCGTAGGTCATTCCCGTTCCGCCTCCGGTCTGGTGAATGATCGCCACATTTTGTGCATGTTCCATAATTCCCGAGATCGAATCGGGGACGTTAAGCACGAAACAGGCGGCGAGTTGGCCTTTCGGCTTGCCGGCGTTGACGAGGCAGGGCGTATTCGGAACGAATTCGCGGGCGAACATCACGGCCGTCATGTCGTTGTAGAACTGGTGTCGCTTTTGCGGATCGGTTTCGGCTTTGGACACATGACCGACGACGCGGCGGACGATATCGGCCCACGTTTCGAGAGGTTCACCGTTTTCGTCCTTGATAGAATAACGTTTCGCCACGACCTTCTGCGCATTTAGCCCCGGAGCCGGTATTTTATGGCCGATCGCCGTTCCCGCACCACCGCCGTTCTGTTTTGCGATAAATCCACCCGTTTTGACCGACTCAAAAACTGTACTCATTTACGCTTTTGCTCCTTGTGCCGGGAAGCCGAGCACGAATCGTTTATTAATACTATTTTAACATTCCGAACAGTATTCGCGAAGTCTTTCGACGCTGGATTGTTTGTTTTTCGGGCTTGAGGATAGTAGCTGAAATTAGTCTCAAGTGAGGCAATGGTAAACGGGGTTCTGAATTTTGTCAACAAAAAAATGCACAAGATGTAGTGCTAATGTTATTTTTCACAACAATAGAAAGGATAAGTTGATAAACTTGTTTAACTTACGGTATTTACACATTTTGCGGGTGAGCCGCACAGGCTGCTGAGTTTGCTCTCTCGCACCTGGCGTAAAGCCAGCTGCTCGTTAACACTCGCGTTTCTACACGCACAGCAACGCCGAAACGCGAAAAGCGGATTTGACTTTGCCGAATCCGATTTTCAAACTGTCAATAATGGACAAGCTTATTCACGGAACCGCAGCCGGCGGAACTATTCGGGCATTTGCGGCGATCACAACAGAAATTCTTCGCGAGGCAACGCGCCGTCATACACCTTCGCCAACGGCAACGGCCGCTTTGGGACGAGTTATGACCGGTACTCTCCTTCTCGGGGCCACACTAAAAGACTTCGATCGAATTACCGTTAAAATTGAAGCGGATGGGCCAATCGGCGGTATCGTGGCCGAGGCGACACCCGGCGGCACTGTGCGCGGCTTCGTCAGAAATCCCCAGGCGGAAATTCCTGGCAGAGATGACGGGAAATTCAACGTCAGCGGGATCGTAGGCGGCGGAACGTTTTACGTCATACATGAATCCGGTTTTGATCTGGGACTTCACAACCAGCCTTATGTTGGCTCGGTTCCGATAGTTTCGGGGGAGATCGCGGAAGATTTCGCGTATTATCTGGCAAAATCGGAGCAGATTCCTTCAGCAGTCATGCTGGGTGTGCTTCTACACAACAGCGAACCGCTGGTTACGGCTTCCGGCGGCGTATTAATACAGATGCTGCCGGGCGCGAACGAGCATATTATTACAATGATCGAGGACACGATCCGTCATGCTCCGCACGTCACGTCACTTATCAGCGATGGGGCAACACCCGAAGATCTCTTAAAAATGGCACTGGGTGTTATCGATTTTGAGATCCTGGGGGAAAACGTTATTTCATTCGAGTGCAATTGCTCTACGGAAAAGGCAATCTCGCTGATCGGATCGTTGGGCGTGAAAGAGGTGGAATCGATGCTAAAGGAAGACAAGGGAGCTATAATGACTTGCGGATTTTGCAGCGAAACCTATCAATTGTCAGAGGCCGATCTTGAGAATATACTTGAAAACGAAAATGACGGCGTTAGTTAATCGGTCAATGCCCGGTAATTACCGTGGAAATATACCAGCGGACTTCCATCCATGATAGTCGCTTTTTCTACTCTGCCAACAAATAAACTGTGATCGCCGCCATCGTAGAAATTCTGCACGCGGCATTCGAGATTGACAAGACAGCCGGCCAAAACGGGTACACCTTCTATTCCTGGGTTAAATTCCACTCCGCGAAACTTGTCTTGAATTTGCGTGGCAAACCTTTCCGAGACGGCGGCCTGGGATTGGCTTAACACGTTTACAACGAATGTCGCCGATCCTATAAGAGCGTCATGGCTTCCTGCCGTTTTTTCGATACAGATCATAACCAGAGGCGGATCGAGCGAAACGGAGGAAAAAGCCGAAACCGTTATCCCGTGAAATCGTCCCTCAGCGTCCTTTGTAGTAACAACAGTGACACCGCTGGCAAATTTTGCCAATGCGGCCCGAAATTCATGTTGATCAATGGGCATACTTTTAAGCCTTAATTATTCGACACTTATAGCCGTCAACGCAAGGTGGGACGCTTCCGATACAGTCCGATTTCATCAAATTGAAAATTGCATCCGATTAGCTGATAATTCTTGAGAATGAATAACCTGGATATTGTCATTGACGAATCGTGCCGAATCGTAGATGAAACTCTCGATAAGCTGATACCTTCAGCCGAAACCGAACCTCAGCGGCTGCATGAAGCTATTAGGTGGAGCCTTTTTGCCGGCGGGAAGCGGTTTCGGCCGGTGCTTTTGTTTGCAACCGGCCAAAGTTTTGGGGCGCCGAGAGAAAAGCTCTTGCGGATTGCCGCGGCCGTTGAAATGGTGCATACGTATTCGCTTATCCACGACGATCTTCCGTCGATGGATAACGACGATCTGCGTCGCGGGCGGGAAACTTGTCATAAGAAGTTCGGCGAAGCGACGGCCATTTTGGCTGGAGATGTGCTCGAAACCCTGGCATTTTCGGCGGTGGCAGAAGACGGGACACTATCCGCCGATCTGAGGATCAGGCTTGTTGCTGAAATCGCCAGGGCGGCAGGCACGCCCTATGGCATGGTTGCAGGGCAGCAGTTGGACCTCGAAGCAGAGGGCAAAAACATTTCGATAGATGCTCTGAATAATATTCACAGCCTTAAAACGGGATCACTTATCGCAGCGTGCGGGAGGGCAGGGGCTTTGATAGGCGGCGCGAGTGAGGCCGAAGTCAAAATGGTCGAGGATTTTTCCAGAGAACTCGGGCTTCTTTTTCAAATTACGGATGATATTCTGGATATCACTCAGACAACCGCATCGCTGGGGAAAACGGCCGGGAAAGATATTTCTGCTCGGAAGGCAACATATCCGTCCCATCACGGCATTGTGGAAACAGAGAAATTGGCTGGTGAAGTTCATCTGCGGGCAATTGAATTTCTGGATCCGTTGGATCGGCCAACGGATCTTTTGAGAGAGATCGCGAGTTTCGTTTTATCGCGGACATCGTAAATTGTTAAAAGGCTTAGAGTCGGTTTGAGACTGTTCGGGTTATTGTTGAAAAATTCTTAAGACTATTGATCCTCGAACCGCACTAGACGAGGAGAAATAAAGGAAAGGCAACGAGATCGAAAATGACTCGTACGGTTTTCAGAGGTTGCGTCTTTAAGTCACTACCACGTTAGGGTATTACTTGACATTAGCAGACAAACTTTCGTACGATAAACGTTCGCTCAATTTTCGGATTGAGCGATGTTTTTTTGAAAACCAGTATGGGCAAACGTGCAGGATCTGGTTTATACTGGAAAAGATTTGTGGGCACGTACGTCAATTGGTAGACAGCCTCCCTTACAAGGAGGAAGTTAGGGGTTCGAGTCCCTTCGTGCCCACCAAAAAATGATCGTGAGTCGTGAGTAACGACTCGAAAGTTTGCGGAGTCGTAGTTCAGTTGGTTAGAACGCCAGCCTGTCACGTTGGAGGTCGCGGGTTCGAGTCCCGTCGGCTCCGCCACATTATTAAGGCCGTTAAGCATTTTTGCTTAACGGCTTTTTGCATTCAAATATTTCGCGACTGCATCCAATCTTCGGATTTGGTCGAAATCTAGTAGGAACACGCTTCGATTCGGTGAATTCAGTTTAGACTGTCAGATTTCTAGACTGGAAATTTGCGGTTACGAAGCTCGGTTTTTATACACTAAATTTGGGGAGACCAATATGAAACAGACAGTAATTTTGACCTTTACCTTGGTGACCGCCGCATTCGGTATTGCGGGCTGCGGATCGCCTGCGACAAATGCCGTCAACAATACAAACACAGCACGGATGAATACATCGGTGATGAATTCGAACGCTAATATAAGCAGCAATTCGATGGCTAATTCGAACGCGAATATGGCATCGGACAACCCAATGGTCGGGGGAGCAGCGATGCTCAAGACAAAAGACATTATCGACAATGCAGTAAATTCCAAGGATCACACGACGCTTGTCGCAGCTGTGAAGGCTGCCGGTTTAGTTGAGACTTTGAAGGGAACTGGGCCGTTTACCGTGTTTGCTCCGGTCAACGGTGCTTTTGATAAACTTCCTGAGGGAACTGTCGATACACTTTTGAAACCTGAAAGTAAGAAGATGTTGACCGGCATCCTGACATATCACGTCGTTTCGGGTAAGCAGGACGCTGCGACAATTGCGAAGGCAATTGAGACGGGTAACGGCAAAGCGACCTTTAAGACAGTCGCTGGCGGAACATTGACCGCATCGATGGAAGGAAAGGACGTTATTTTGACCGACGAGAAGGGCGGCAAATCGAAGGTGACAATTGCCGATGTGATGCAGTCTAACGGCGTTATTCACGTAGTCGACAGTGTTTTAATGCCGAAATCGTAACGATCTTTTATGAGCAAGGGGTGGGGAAAAAGGAAAGGCCGCTGAAATGCTTCAGGCTCAGCGGCTTTTCTTTATTATGAATGGGTAAATAAGTTTTAAGTTTTGCGAAGTTCGGTTAACACTTGTTTTGCGACAGCCTTAAGCGTGTCGAAAACACCTGTTCCGTTGGTCGCAACTGCTTCGAAAACAGGTTCGCCTTTACGAACAAGCTCGGACGAAAGGTCTTCGATGGGTGTGACATTGGGCAGGTCGCGCTTATTCAATTGCAAAACGTACGGGATCTGCGAAAGGTCATAGCCCTGCGTTTGCAGGTTTTCTTCGAGGTTGTAAAGCGATTCGATATTCGCGTCCATCCTTTCTTCCTGACTGTCCGCAACGAAAACCACACCGTCAACTCCTTTTAGAATCAATTTCCGCGAAGCATCGTAATAGACCTGTCCCGGAACTGTGTATAGATGAAATCGCGTTTTGAATCCGCGAACGGTACCAAGTTCGAGAGGCATGAAATCGAAGAACAATGTGCGATCCGTTTCAGTCGCCAGGCTGATCAATTTGCCTTTCGCCTGAGGGGCAGTGGAATCGTAAATGTACTGAAGATTCGTCGTTTTTCCGCACAATCCCGGGCCGTAGTAAACGATCTTGCAATTAATTTCGCGCGATGCGTAATTGATAAATGTCATAACTTTGGTGAGTATTTATATCAAACTCTTTTTAACTGAAAAGACTATCAATGTCTTCATCGGTGATCTCGGCAAAAATTGAATTTTTGCTCATGCTGAATGCGGCGGACTCAGCAACTGCCTCATCCAATATGGAAGCGACCTCGAAACTAGCTCTTTTCGTTCGCAGCTTTACAAGGCCGAGCGTAGAACGCTCGTCAAAGACCACGACAAGCAGGCTCCTTCCTATGACACTAATAAAAATGCTCTCTCGTTCACCTTCGTGGACAACCGCAGGAAAGACATCCTCCCCGATGAGCTTCGCCATACTACTCGTTGCAGCGACATTACCGGCTGCAAGAGATGAAAAACTGGTCGTGTCCATATCGCCGATGTCACCATGGAACGCGATGGTCTGACCGTCACGGTCTACCAAAAATACGACGCGAGCCGCACATTCGACGCAAAGCCTGGCGAGAACTATTTTTATTCGCTGGAATTGCTGTTCTTGTATAATGAAGGGCGATTGTGCCATCTTAAATCTCTTTTTGCTGAATAACTAAAGCGGCAAGTCTGGATGTGATGAATTTGTCGGTAAAGTTTTGGCGAGATTCCGGGTAGAACCACACTTTTAATTTAGCACATAGCTTACGAATGCTTCAAGTGTTTTTTCTTGTTTGTACGAGTTAAACCAGAAGCATGATAACAACACGATTTAAGTACATTCTAAGCAAAAATAATGTGTCGAGACTGGAAACACCTCCCGATTTGGTATTTTATGCAATGGAAATGGAAATGAAACAGATTTTCTTGCAACACACCGGGTTATTCAGTACAGTCACACTGCCGATGAAAATTGAACAAATACCGGATGATGTGGCGGGTATTAATTGCGTTGCAATCGGAGGCGGAACGGGGCTCGCCACGCTCCTTGCGGGCTTGAAAGACTTTGTTCACCACCCATTTGCTGAAGATCTCACCATTCGTCATTTATCGGCTATTGTTGCAGTGTCCGATGATGGCGGAAGTTCGGGGCGTCTGCGTGACGAACTTCAAATGCCTCCCCCCGGTGACATTCGCAACTGCATGGTCGCGCTCTCAGAAGACTCTAACTTGTTATCAAAACTGTTCCGGCACCGTTTTCGCGGCGATGGACAATTGAGCGGCCATAGTTTCGGGAATTTGTTTCTCGCCGCTCTTGCTGATATTACCGGAGATTTTGCTGAAGCCGTTAAATTGTCTTCCGAAATTCTTGCGAGTAAAGGCAATATTTATCCGGCCACGATGTCGGACGTGCGGATCGCCGCCGAGCTTAAGGACGGCTCGGTCGTTCGCGGCGAAACAAAGATCGGCAAGGTCGGAAATTCGATCAAGCGCCTTTATCTGGAACCCGAAAATTGCCGGCCGATGCCGGATGCTTTGGAAGCAATAGAGAACGCGGATCTTATCACGGTCGGCCCTGGCTCGCTGTTCACAAGCCTTTTGCCGCCGCTGCTGGTTAGCGGCGTTCCGGAGGCTATACAGGCCTCGTCGGCAAAAAAGGTTTTTATATGCAATCTTATGACCCAGCCGGGCGAAACCGACGGATTGACCTCGCGTGGCCATCTGGAAATCGTCCGGGAATATGCATCGTCCCTGAATTTCGATTACATAGTTGTCAATAACCGACCGATCAGCGAAAGACAGACGGAAGTGTATGAATTTGAAGGTGCGGAACAAATAGGAGTTCACGGTTCCATATCCGAGGCGACAATCGAAGGCGCGGAGCTTGTTTCGGCCGACCTGCTCGATGAAGGCGACCAGGTACGCCATAATTCCGACAGGCTCGCCCGCTGCGTCCTTCGCTGCGCGGCGTATGAGAACCACCTGAATCAGCAATTCTAATTCGTGCTATACGTATTGTTTGTGGCAAAATCCATTTATGGAAAATGTTCGCGGTGAACCAAAATCGCTTGATGTCCTGATTCTAGCGGCGGGGTTGGGAACGCGAATGCGGTCCGATCTGGCAAAAGTACTTCATCAGTTAGACGGGCGTCCGCTGATCAATCATGTTTGTCGCGCCGCGACAGCTCTAGCCCCACAAAAAATATATGTTGTTATCGGGCATCAGGGCGACGATGTCGAGAAGGCCGTTCTCAGCGAAATGAACGGCGATCAATATAATTTTGTATGGCAAAAAAACCAGCTCGGGACGGGCGACGCCGTTAATTCGGCCCGCGAGTTTCTTGAAAATGCTGATTCGACATTGCTTGTTTTGTCGGGAGACGTTCCTATGATTCGGCCCGAAACCCTTGCCGCCCTAGTCCAGCAGCATCACCGTTACCTCGAAAAAGGAGCCGCGTGCACAATTCTGACAGTCAAACTGAAAGACCCAACAGGGTACGGACGGATCGTGCGTGACACCGAAGGCCTTTTTGACAAAATAGTCGAGCAAAAGGATTCTACCGACGAGCAGCGGCAGATCGATGAAATAAATGCGGGAATCTATTGTTTCGATACGCGAAAGCTGTTTTCGGCTCTTTCGGGAGTTCGGAATAACAATTCACAGGGTGAATATTATTTGACCGACGTGCCCGATCTTTTGCGAAAAGCGGGTGAAAATGTTGCGATATTTAATCACAATGACTCTCACGAGATCGAAGGCGTAAACAATCGAGCCCAGCTAGCCGATCTGGAGATCATTCTTAACCGCCGGACGATCTCGAAGCTGATGCTCGAGAGCGGCGTAAGTTTTATCGATGCGAAGAGTACATACATTAGTGCCCAGGCTATCATCGGCCGCGATACCGTGATCTATCCGAACGTAACGATCGAGGGCGAAACCGTGATCGGCGACGGCTGTTCAGTTCGTGCCGGTACCAGGATCACTAACGCAAATATAGGCTATGGTGTAAGGATTTTGGACAACTGCGTGATCGTCGACTCCGAAATCGGGAATTCTTGTGTCATTGGCCCTTTTGCTCATCTTCGCGGCAAAGCGAAAATGGAGGAAAAATCGAAGGTCGGGAACTTTGTCGAACTTAAGAAAACAAAACTCGGACGCGGATCGAAGGCAAGTCATCTCACATATCTCGGAGACGCGACGATCGGCGAAAACACAAATATCGGCGCCGGAACGATCACCTGCAACTACGACGGCAAAACCAAACACGAAACCCACATCGGCGATAATGTAAAGATCGGCTCCGACACGATGCTCGTCGCTCCTGTTACGGTTGGTGACGGAGCGGTGACGGGAGCGGGTAGTGTGGTGACGAAAGATGTCGAACCTAAGGCCATTGTCGTCGGAATTCCTGCAAGGGCAATAGCGAAGAAATCCAATGAAAAATAAACAGAATATCTACAGGGCCGCAAACATGTTGAAAATCTTACTGATGACAGCAGTTTTTGCTGGTTCGCTGTTGGGACAAAAAGTCGAACGACCGGACTTCACCGGCATCTGGTTGCTCAACTTGAAGAAAAGCGATTCTCCCATGACGAAATTGTATAGGGGAAAGCTTGAGAAAATGGAGCGCTTCGCGAGCCGGCTTGAGATCAATCATAAGGACCCTACTATCAAACTCACAGAGACTTTCATGGCTGAAGAGCTCGACAATAGCAAGAATGTCATTGGTACTCGGGCGATTGGGCGAATCTCCACGGTCTATAATTCAGACGGAAAAGGCGAAACCAACAAGCTTGACGGCCGACGTGATTGGGGTAGTAAGACGGAATGGAAAGGAAACACGATTTTTGTGGATCGAGCCGATCTAAACGCACCAATAAACCGGACCACCTTAGAATTTTCACTTTCGAAGGACGGCAATGAGTTAAGGATCACTGAGAAAACCTTCCAGAAACTCCCAGCCGTGGGATTTCGGGAGAACGAAATACCTTCTATGGGTGGGAAGAGCATATACATCAGGTATCAGCCGGCGGTAAAAGTCGATAAATAATTATGTGTGGAATTGTCGGATACGTTGGAAATAAACAGGTTGTACCGTTGATAATCGACGGCCTTAGGAAGCTCGAATATCGCGGTTACGATTCAGCGGGCATTGCAGTGGTTGATGAGAACCAGCATCTCTCGCTGCGGCGCGCCGAAGGGAAACTTCGGAATCTGGAGGAATGCATTAGGTTGAATCCGCTTGACGGGAATTACGGGATCGGGCATACGCGGTGGGCAACGCACGGGCGTCCGACCGAGGAAAATGCTCATCCGCATCGCGATCAATCGGGCAAAGTGGTTGTCGTCCATAACGGAATTATCGAGAATTATT
The DNA here is from genome assembly GCA_014379075.1 of Pyrinomonadaceae bacterium. GTDB lineage: Bacteria > Acidobacteriota > Blastocatellia > Pyrinomonadales > Pyrinomonadaceae > OLB17. Next base: position 14,970 of record JACMMN010000220.1, read on the forward strand.
TGACGCTCAAGGAACGGCTTGCCGGGCAGGGAAGCGAGTTTAAGACTGAGACTGACACCGAGGTCGTCGCGCATTTGATCGGCCATTATATTGAGAGCGAAAATCTATCGCTCGAACTCGCCGTTCGGAAGGCAGTAGCCGAACTCAAAGGGATTTTCGCGCTTTCGATCATTTCGGTGGACGAACCCGACACGATCATTGCCGTTCGCGAAGGCCCGCCGGTCGTCATCGGTTTGGGCGACGGCGAATTTTTTGTTGCGTCGGATATTCCTCCGATCTTGCAGCA
>JACMMN010000221.1 GCA_014379075.1 Pyrinomonadaceae bacterium
GAATATGCCGAAAAGTTTGACCTTGAGGTAAGCCCGCCGCTCGGTTTTTCGAATGATTTTGCGATCCTCGTTCGCGGCGATGTCGCCAAAAATAATGATCTGAAAACTATCTCCGGCGCAGTGCCGTTTGCCAGGAATTGGCAGGCTGGATTCGGACAGGATTTCATGTCGCGGGCCGACGGTTATCCCGGGTTTGCAAAGGCGTACGGCTTCAATTTCGCCAAACAGCCTCGTGAAATGGACCTTTCACTCACTTACCGGGCGCTCGCGTCAGGTGAACTCGATCTGATCGCCGGAAACTCGACCGACGGCCTGATCTCCGCTCTGAATCTTTTTCAATTGCAGGACGACAGGAAATATTTTCCGCCGTACCAGGCCGTTTTTATTGCACGGAAAGGGAGTTTGGCATTAATGGACAATGCATTTCAAAGGCTCAGCAACGCGATCTCGACGGAAGAAATGCGGCGGATGAACTTTGAAGTTGACGGCAAAAAGCGTACGCCGAAAGATGTTGCGGCCGAATGGCTGAACTCACGCTGAATCGATCGCGCGGCTTTACTTCTACGTCGGTAGACCGGAACGCCCGGAATTATTTGGGCTTAAGATCGCTCGATAGGTGCGAGGCGATCACCTGCCAACGCCCTTTCCGTTTCACATAGGTATCCGTATAACTCGAAGGCTCTTTCAACGTTTTGCCGTCGCGCTGATACTCGGTTATGACGCGTCCCATTAGAATGACGGTGTCGCCGTAAATACGCGTTCGAACATCTTCGGTATAAAGCTTTATTGGCGAACTTCTTGGAGTTTTGATCGAATCCATTATTACCGGCTTGGTTTGTCTTGAGCCGTCGGGAAACGTAATGACAAAATCGTCGGCAACGATCGCATTCATTGCTTTCGCGTCGGAATTCTCGTAAGCGTCGAGCCAGGCACGCTCGAGCTTCATCACCTCTGTTTCGCTCTTACTCACGCGCGGAGCTTCCGAATTTCCCGTTTGACCCAAAGACAAAGGAACCAGGATCAAAACCAACAGAAAACCGAAGATATGATTCATTTTCTTAACCTCGTGATATCGGATCTGCCTATGCATTGTATATTTACCGTCATCCCGGCGCCGTTTCCGCGTCCGTCAATTCGTCAAGACGTTTCATTAGTTCGACGTGATCGACCGGCTTCACCATATGGCTGTTGAAACCGGCGTCTTTCGATCTTTGACGATCTTCGTCCTGGCCCCAGCCGGTTAAGGCTATGAGCGTGATGCTTTCGCCCCATTTCTGCTGCCTGATCTCGCGGGCCGCTTCGTACCCGTTCAACTTCGGCAAACCGATGTCCAGGAGTATCACTTCCGGCAAAAACTCGGCCGCGGCCTTTATGGCTTCCAGGCCGTCATGGGCCATTTGAACTTCATGTCCGCTTAGTTTCAACAGCATGGCCAACGACTCGGCCGAATCGAGATTGTCGTCGACAACCAAAATTCGCCGCTGCGTTATTGCAGCTTTGCCGTTGATCTCCGGTTCGGGAACAGAGGATTTTTGTGTTGCCGTGAGGATCGGGAGACGGACTACAAACTCGCTTCCATGGCCAAGGCCCGGGCTGTCCGCCTTTATCGTACCGCCGTGCATCTCGACAAGATTTTTGACCAGCGTCAGGCCTATCCCCAATCCGCTTATCGACCGCTCCAGCGAAGTATCCGCTTGAACGAACAACTCAAAAATATGCCCGATCTGACCGGGGGCGATCCCGATACCTGTGTCGCGGACACGGATAACGGCGTGATCATTGTCCGTTTCGACGATCAGATCAATGCGGCCGCCTTTGTCCGTGAACTTACACGAATTGTTGAGAAGATTGCCGACGACCTGGGTCAAGCGGGCCGGATCCCCGGTTAAATATATCGGAGTCGCGGGTATTGTCACCCGCAGTTCAATACCGGTATTTTCGCAGGACGGGCGCGCCGCCTCAACCGCATGGTTAACAAATGACGCTAACTCTATCCTTCCGGTGCGAAGTTCTATCTTCCCCTGCGTGATACGGCTTACATCGAGAAGGTCATCGACGAGGCGAACCAATTGGCCGACCTGCCGCTCCATCATCTCCGACGCCGCGGTCGCGCTGCCATCGCCATTCATCCGAATGATCTGCAGCGCATTGCTGATCGGCGCCAGAGGATTTCTGAGTTCGTGAGCAAGCATGGCGAGAAATTCGTTTTTGCGGTGATCTGCCTCGGACAAATTGGCTGCTAACTGCCGAAGTTCATCCGCCATTTGGCGCTCCTCGGTTACATCAGTATTTGTACCGAACCATTGAACGACGTTGCCTTCATCATCTCGGATCGGCAGCGCACGAGAGAGAAACCAACGGTATTCGCCGTCCTTACTTCGAAGCGGAAACGTGTCCTCCCAGACTTCACCTGTATCCCAGGAATGTTGGACACGGGCTACTACGCGGTCCACGTGGTCCGGATGATGGACTTTCTTCCAACCCCAGCCCTGCATATCTTCGAGCGTAGTTCCGGTGTAGTCGAACCAGCGCTGGTTGTACCAATTGATCCATCCTGCGGCGTCGGCCGTCCATGCGAACTGCGACATGTGGTCGGCGAGCATTCGAAACCTTTGCTCGCTTTGGCGCAACGAGTCTTCCACCTGCTTATGGTCGGTAATGTCCGCCACAGTTCCGTCGAAGCTCAGGAGTCTTGGCTCCGTACCATTCTTCCCGATGTTCGACCGCCCCTTAGCGAATACCCAATGGATGGAATCATCGGGATGGACGACGCGGTATTCGATAGCGTATGGTTCCGGCGCATCGATCCGTGTCGCCGCGGTAACCGCATCGCGCACCCGTTTCTGGTCGTCGGGGTGGATGTGTCCGACGGCCTGCTCGTAGTCGGCCTGTTCGGGCGTGATCCCGAAGATCGCCCGGAAACGTTCGTCGGTAGTGAGTTCCATCGTCTCCGGATCCATATGCCAGGATCCGAGTTCGGCCGCGTCAAACGCCAGCCGGACATTTTCCTCTCCCCGCCGGTTCAGCTCCTCGGCTTCCTTCCGCTCGGTGACGTCCCGGAAAATAAGCACGACCCCAACTACATTCCCCTTCTCGTCACGGATCGGAGCGGCGCTGTCGTCGATCGGAGACTCCGCCTTATTTTTGGCGATCAGGACGGTATGATTTGCGAGTCCGACGACCGTACCTTCGCGCAACGCCCTGGCAGCCGGGTTCTCAACGATGTCACGGGTGGACTCATTTACAATGTGGAACACGCTTTCAAGCGGCTGTCCATTTGCGTCTGCATTCGTCCAGCCGGTAAGCTTCTCCGCGACCGCATTCAAATAGCCGATCCGCCCATCCGTATCCGTTGTGATCACAGCATCGCCGATACTTGCAAGAGTGACGCGCAGCCGCTCCTTTCCGTCCCATACTTCCGCTTCGCTCCGGATGATCTCGCGGCTGACGAACCAGCTGGTGACCACTCCGATCGCTGTGCCGGCGAAAAGCAGGACAATGGCAAATGCCAGGACATCCCTGATCTCGCGAAGCGCCTCGTCCGAATGGGCTTCGTAAGCCCCGACCGCATCCGCCCGCATTTCATTATCGAGGACGTTTTGCAGCTGCATTCGAAGACTCAAGAACGTTGCCAGGTCTGCCTGAGACGCTTGCCTGTTTTCAGCGCTGAGCAGCGACCGGTTGAGGTTTCGAAATTCAATCCAGACAGCGGAGAAACGTGCAGCCATTTCGCGCTGCCTTTCGGTCGCCGCCAGCCTCTCGTATTCACGCAGTTGTTCATCAACCTCGCCTGCATCCTGTTCGGCATAGCCGCGAAGTTCAGGGTCTCCGTTTTGAAGATAGGCCCGCACGTTCAGCGCGTGGCCAAGCATGCTGATCTCCAATTCCTGAACCGCTGCGCTGAGATTTCGGGCCGCCGCCATCTCGCCGACCTCGCGTTCAATAGACCGCAGCCGAAGCACCGTCGCGACGGCGGAGAGAGCTATGACCAGCATCAGCGTTCCAAAGCCGATCCACAATTTTGTTCTCGTTGTCATTATTAGGCGGTAGTGACCGGTACTTAAGATCGTAAGACAAATGCTCGACCTGCTAAGTAGTGGGACTCAATTTTATATCTGCGATCAGTATAGCAAACGCCGGAAACCCCAACATCGAATAGGCGGGATTATAGTCAGTTACAGATGTGAATACAAGATATTTTTAATAAGGGGCGGTAAGGGGAAAAGGCGAAAGTGTCTTTCCGCCTTCAGTCGTTCCTTTGAATTATCGGCAACACACAATTTAGGACACTGCCGATCCAGAGTTTCAACTACATATTTTCATGTCTGCCGCGACTTTTTTCAGATTGCGTTTCGCGTTGTGCTAATCTGGGTGCGTTTGTGGAATTATGGCGGGTTACCTGGAATTTTTTAAGCGGCAGGTTGTTTTGGTGCACGTTTCGGGGATACCGGTGCGGGCGGATTACCGTTGGTTTTTTGTCTTTGTGCTGATGTCGGCGATAACGGCGGGGAGCATCAATTCGCTTGTCGGGAATTTTGCGGGTAGTTTTCTGCTGGGGCTTGTGACGACGTTTCTGTTCTTTGTGTCGATATTCCTGCACGAGTTTGCGCACGCAATGGTCGCGAAGATGGAGAAGCTTGAGGTTGTCGAGATCGTTCTGCATCCGTTTGGCGGTTTGACGCGGTTCCGGCACGAGCCGGAGACGCCGCGGGCCGAATTTCGCATTGCGGTCGCCGGGCCGGCCGCAAGCTTTATCGTCGCGGTCATATTCGTGCTGCTGATGGCCGCGGCCAATGCCGGCGGTGTCGATATTCTGGCGATCCTTCTTTTCCTGCTGGCTCTGCTTAATTTTCTGATCGCGGTCTTTAATATGCTGCCCGGATATCCGCTCGACGGCGGGCGTGTGCTGCGGGCTCACCTCTGGCGAAGCGGCAAGGACCTCAACGAAGCGACGATCCTGACGGGTCGCTGCGGTCAGGTGATCGGCGTCGGCCTTATCGTTTTGGGGATATTTATCGTAATCGCACGGGCGGAGTTTTTCACCGGTTTCTGGGCGATGCTGGCCGGGCTTTTTCTATACGATTCGGCAAAGGGGATAATTCGCGAAGTACGTGAACTCGAGCAGCGGCTTGTGGACGATGTGATGAAGCTGCCGTTTGCGTTAGAACCCGATACGAAACTGCAGTATTTTATCGACGAGATATTGCCGCTGCACCGCCGGACGGTTTTCCCGGTCGCGAAGGACAGGCAGCTTTACGGCATTTTTATGCTCGAAGATATGAAAGCCGTCGCCCGCGAAGATTGGCACCTGACGGCGATCCGGCAGATAATGCTCCCCATCGCCCCCGATCATTTTGTCGACACCGGAACGCAGCTGGCGGATGCTCGCGAATTGATGCGGATGAACGGGATCGGCTCGGTTGGTGTGATCGATAGCGAGGGCAAATTGGTGGGATTTTTACAGGGCGGAAAGACCAAAGGGAAGAAATAGGCAAAACTGATTGCATCCCCGGAAATCTTTTAGGTATCTATTTAATATGCACTCCCCGATCCGTTAAGAAAGCCGAGCGGAAATCGATATGATATTCTTAGGAAATCGCTCTGAGTTTACGCTTAGGCGTTAAATCAATACGGGAATGCAATTTAGCGATTATATGCCGACGATGAACAGCCTGCGAAGTGTCATGGACATTGCGCTGGTTTTTATCATTGTGTATGTGGTGCTCAAACTTCTTCGCGGGACGCGGGCCGTGCCGACGATCGTCGGTTTGGTGCTGCTGGCTTTGCTGTATTGGCTGGCGGTGGGACAGGACCTGGCGACGCTCGAATTCGTACTGCGTTATGCAGTGGTTTATATCGGTTTTGCGATAATCGTCCTCTTTCAATCGGAGATACGCCAGGCTTTGATATATTTCGCGAACCGGCTGCGGTTTCCTATTCTGCGAAAACAGCGCGGGCAATTCGGTGGAAGCGTGTACGACGAGATCGTCCTGGCGGCGACGACGCTGGCTTCGGAAAAGATCGGTGCTTTGATCGTGATCGAGAGGAATATCGGCCTTCGTAATTTTATCGACGCCGGCGTTCATCTGGATGCGGCGATCAGCTACGATCTGCTGGTAACGATCTTCAATCCATCGACGCCGCTTCATGACGGTGCGGTAATTATCCAAAATGAAAGGCTTGCGGCCGCGTCCGTATTTTTGCCACTGACCAAGAACCCGGGAATTTCGCGCGAACTCGGTACGCGCCACCGAGCGGCGATCGGCATAACTGAGGGAACGGACGCGATATCGCTGGTCGTTTCGGAAGAAACGGGCCTGATAACCTATGTCGAAGCCGGTGAGGTGAGGCGAAACCTCGATACAACGCAGCTTCGCAAACTCCTGCTCGACGCAATGGATATCCCGCTCGTCCAAACGAAACGCGAACCCACTAAAACGATGAAGGAAGCGGAAACGGAGATAACTATAGGGTAATGTAAAACGGGAAATGGACAATAAGGAAAAAGCTCATTGTCCGATCTGCATTGTCCAACGTCCGTTTTACATTGATTAAGATGCCGGGCGAATCGGAAACAATAAGAGATAAGCAGCCGATCGGGCTGTTTTTAAAACACATTCTGCGCAAGGTCTTTTTGGAAGACTGGCTGATGAAGCTGGTCGCGCTTGCGATCACGTTTGCTCTCTGGCTTGGGGTCACCGGCCTCAGCACGCCGACGACGACGCGGATGTCCGGCGTTCCGCTGACGCTGCGTTTTTCGAGCAATACGGAAGTTACCAATTCACCGGTTCAGGAAGTCGATATCGTCATCAGCGGTGACCGGCGAAAGGTGGCACAGATAAACAAGAACGATCTGATCGTTTCGCTCGACCTGACAGATGTCGCCACCGGTGACCGCGTCATTCAGCTCACGCCGGAGAATGTCGCGGTTGCGCTGCCGACCGGTGTCAAGCTGGAAGAGATACAGCCTAATAAGATCGCCGTCCGGCTAGAGGCAGTCGATGAAAAGGACGTTGCCGTAAAGGCGGAAACCGAAGGTGAACTTCCTGACGGCTTTGAGCTTTACGGACAGACCGTACTCCCGCAAAAGGTGCGCGTCCGCGGCCCCGCGAGCTTTATTCGATCGCTCAATACCGTACCGACGGAGAAGATCTCCCTGACAGATCACGACACCGATTTCACGGTAAAACAAATTCCGATCAGCGTTTCCAACCCAAAGACAACGCTGCTTGAAACCGTCGTCGACGTCAGCTTCAGGATCGGCGAAAAACGCATCGAGCGTATATTTCTTGTGCCTGTGAAAGATCAGCCGGGTAAGAAAGCGGCCGTCGTGCTGTTCGGCCCAAAATCGCTTTTTGACGGGGTAAAGGCCGAGGACATTCAGATCGAAATGATTAAAAATGATGCGGGAACCGAAACGCCGCGCGTCGTTTTGCCGGCCCGGCTTCAAAACAAGGTCGAGATCAGGCAGCCGAAGATAGGTCCTTAGTAAAGAGTAAAATTATATTCGATGATCTTGACAACTGAAACCGGTTTGCCGTCTTTCATTTGTGGTTCGAAGCTGAGTTGCCTCGCTGCAATTATTGCCTGTTCGTCCAAGCCATAACCTATTCCATTGAGTTTGAGAAAATGCTGGACCTTGCCATTGACTCCGAATAATACAGCCAGTTTAACCGTTCCCTGAGCACGTGCTTGCCTCGCATTATCTGTGTATAATGCCGGCTGTTTGCGAAGGATTTTCAATGGTGTCACGCCGGGGTCAGGAGCCGGGGCAACACCAGGCAAACTAGAGCGGTCCTTGCTGTAAAAATCGTAAAATGCCCTCATACCTTCCAGTTTCTCTTCAAGTAATTTCAGACTCGAACCGGTCGAATTTTTGACGCCATTTTCCAGCACATCCACGGATTGTTTTAGAAGGCCTATCTCTTCTTTTACGCCCTTGCCATCGGCGACACGCCTTCCGAGTTGGGC
>JACMMN010000222.1 GCA_014379075.1 Pyrinomonadaceae bacterium
AATATGCTCAGACCGCTCTTACGCAATTAAAGGCAAACAAGGAAGCTACCAGAAAGAATGCGGCTGGCGTCCCGGTATACGGCGTTTTGAAATATGAATTGCCTAAGGAAGATCTAATCAGCGAATTCACTTACGCGATCGGCTATCTCAATTTTTATGCTAAGAAAAATGAAAAGGCCGCGTTGCCTTATTACTATGAGCTGTCACAGTCGGCGGGTCGTTACAAAAAAGAACCGCGGGTCTATGCAACGATCGGTAATTACTACATAGAACAGAGAAGGCCGGTCGGTGAGGAGATCGCAAAACTCATCGCACTTCAGAAAGACCCGAAAGAAACCGACGAGGCAAAATTAGCCAGGGAAACGGAAATAAAAAATAAGATCGCTTTGTTCAATGGGTTTTCGGAACGCGCTCTGGATGCGTTTGGCCGTGCGTATACCGTAGCTCCGTCGGCTACTCCTGCTGATAAAACATACAGGGACGGATTGTATAAAACGGTGCAGGGTTTGTACGAACAGCGTTTCGAAAAGAAGGACGGATTAGAGACCTATATCGCATCGACCGTAACGAAACCGATGCCGAATCCGACCTCGGACGTAACGCCGGTAGCCGATCCAGAACCGGTGAAGACCACCACGACTACCAGTACCGCTACGCCGGAAGCGGCAAAACCGGCGGCCGTGGTTCCTACGAAACCCGTATCGGGTTCGACCAACATGGTTTCGGCAGAGCCGTCCGTTTCGACAACGGCGAAAGCCAAAGCCGTTGTTAAAAAGCCGGTCGTTAAAAAGAAAGGAACACGATAGTTCATTTACTTTCTCATATCTAAAAATCGGCCGGATGTTCAATTGATGAACGTCCGGCTTTCTTTTTTGCGTCAATCCTCATAAAATTAAGCGGACGCAAATGAAACTTTCGAAACTTGAAAAATTACTCGACTACAAGTTTCGCGTCCCTGCTTTGCTTGAGCGTGCGATAACGCATCGTTCCTGGGCTCACGAGAACCTTCCGGGTGCATCAGAGGAAAAACTTCGCGAATCCGAAAACGAATCGCTTGAATTTGTGGGCGATTCGGTATTGGGCCTCGCAATAGCGGAGCAGCTTTACACCGATCATCCATCGCTAAGCGAAGGCGACCTTACTTTGATGAAGCACCATCTCGTCAGCACCGCGACGCTGGCGAAACTCGCACACGATCTGGATCTCGGTGGTTTTGTCCGTGTCGGCCGGGGCGAGGAAAAAACCGGCGGCAGAAAAAAACAGGCGATCCTGGCCGACACGTTGGAAGCAGTGATAGCCGCGGTATTTTTCGACGCGGGTTATGAAGCCGCGAAATTGTTCATCAATAAAATTTTTGCCAGCGAACTGATTAAGGTCACGCCAAAAGGGTCGCTGGATTACAAGACACTTTTGCAGGAAACGCTTCAGGCGGAAAAGCTTTCGGCCCCGGTCTATTCGCTGGTAAAAACGGATGGCCTGCCGCATGCCCGGACGTTTTTTGTCGAGGCGTCGTGGGATACGGGCAGGTCCGAGGGCACCGGAAGTTCAATAAAATTGGCGGAGATGATGGCGGCCAGCGAAGCCCTGAAAATACTGCGGAGCGAAACAAGCGGATGACCGCGAAACGAAATGATCGACACGGACGTATGCTAACCTAGCAATTTATGAGCAAAGACGAGACAGAGATAAAAGAGAGATCTGAAACCGAAAAAAAACCGACCGGCCCGCCGAAATCGGTATTCCGCGAATATTTCGAATCGTTTACCGTTACGCTGGTAATGGCGATCTTTGGAATGACGTTTATATTGCAGGCGGTAACCGTGCCGACCGGCTCGATGCAGAACACCATTCTCGTCGGCGATTATCTGCTCGTCAACAAGTTCATATTTTCACCCGGCGGCAATCCGCTTCCGTTTTTGCCGATGCGCGAGATCGCACGCGGCGACATCATTGTTTTCAAATATCCCGGAAATAAACTGCACCCTGAAATTGACGCGAGCCGCCGCCCGCCGATAATTCCATATCAGATCAACTATGTTAAGCGGGTGATAGGTTTGCCGGGCGAAACGATCGAATTCAAAAATGCGCAGGTCTTTATAAATGGGCAGCCTTTGCCCGAATTCCGCGTCATCGGTGAAGCGGACGACAATATTTCCGCTCTTGATACCCGCGAGGTCGAGGAACGTACGCCTGAGGATAAATGGAATGTTTATTACGATGAAAAAACACTAAGAGACGCGGAATATAATGAAAGAATTCAAAAGGCAGGGCAATCGGGCCGAACCGCGAGGCAAACCGGCTACGAATTTGGCGTCGAAGGCAAGCCGATGAAGGTTCCCGATAATAGCTTTTTCGTAATGGGCGACAGCCGCGACAACAGCGAAGACAGCCGCTATTGGGGATTTGTGCCGCGTGAACTCGTGATCGGCCGTGCGATGTTCGTCTATTGGTCTTGCGACCGCGGAGCATCGAACGGCGATTTCTTCGGCTGCGTTACCCACCCGCGTCTGGACCGGATCGGGAAATTTGTAAAATAACACTATTCTTTTAGTTAGAACATAATTAATCAGCTATGTTTTATAGATCGCGTAGCGATCAAATGATTTTAGCCGTGGGTTTCAACCCACGGTTTCCCGCGAACACGTTTTTCGTCGCGTTAGCGACGATTGGATCAAACAAATTGTTCAGGCGTCGCTGACGCGACGAAGTCTTCTTTAACGCATTCCGTGGGTTGAAACCCACGGCTAAATTCACGGAGCCGCTATCGCGGCAGAATCGCGGATCTGCAATGAAACTCAATTTTAGCCCGGAAGTTTCCACCGCTTTAAGGAAAAGTCTTCCGATAGTCGCGCTCGAATCCACGGTCATCGCCCACGGCCTGCCGTATCCGCGAAATTTAGAAACGGCTTTAAAACTCGAACAGATCGTTCGTGAAAATGGCGCCGTTCCCGCAACTATTGCTGTTTTTGATGGCGAGGTTTGCGTCGGTTTGAACGAGAAGCAGATCGAGAAACTCGCGACCTCACAAAATATTCGGAAGATCTCGCGCCGCGATCTTCCCGTGGCAATTGGGAACAAATTGGACTGTGCGACGACTGTTGCCACGACGTCGTTTTTCGCTCATCAAGCCGGTATCGCGGTTTTTACCACGGGCGGAATTGGCGGAGTGCACCGCGGTTATTCACAGGATATTTCGGCCGATCTCACCGAACTCGCTCAAACTCCGATGATCGTCGTCTGCTCCGGTGCGAAGATCGTGCTCGACCTGCCCGCTACACGCGAGTGGCTGGAAACTCACGGCGTTACGGTGCTTGGCTGGCAGTGCGATGAGATTCCCGGATTCTATTCACGGACGAGCGGATTAGCGGTGGATGAACGGGTTGAATCGGCAGAGGACGTGGCAAGGATAGCGAAAGCCCGCGATGATATTGGATTAAAAAACTCTATCCTTGTAGCCGTTCCCGTGCCGGAGGAATTTGAGATTGATAGGCAGGAGCTGGAAAATATTTTAGCCGACGCTTTGAAACTGGCGGATGAGAAAAGTATAAACGGCAAAGACATCACACCTTTCTTACTCGGTCAAATGTCGGAAAAGAGCGGCGGAAAAACCTTGGCGGCAAATATTGCATTGTTGGAAAATAACGCTCGAGTCGCCGCCGCTATCGCAACGCGGTAAAAGGCCAGTCTGGTGACATAGGGCGGAAATCTATTCCTTTTTTCCTCTTGTACCTTCTTGTTCATCTTGATTCGTGGTTACGGTTTTCTTTTACCACTGAACAGGATGAACAACAAGGAAAAAAGAAAATGAGATGCTGGCAGACATTCAATGACAGAAAATTTCCGGCTTACTTCGCCGCGGTCCTATCCATCTTCACTTTCAGCGAATCCAGCCTCTTCTGTGCTTCTGCGGCTTCCGTCGAGGCCGGATATTTCTTCACGATCTCCTTCCAGCTTGCTCCGTCGTAATAAAATGCTTTTAACGCGGAATTGAACAGAAACAGGATGTCGAGCTTGCGATACCGGTCGATGCTGACGAAATTCAGATAATAGCTGTGCAGCGGTGCGGCCGACGCGGCCATTTCTCGCCGGTTCAGTTTTGAGTTCGCGTCCTTTGACAATTTTGCGGCAGTCTCTTCTAGCAGGTCTCCAAACAAAAGGAGTATCGCCGGACGAAATTGCGATTCAGGGTAAAGCTCGAAAAAAGCGGCGGCAAGTTCTATCTGGTCAAAGCCGTCGGCTGCCTGAATAAGCCTCGCTAATCTTTCTTCGTCGCCTGTGCGAAACTTCCCGAACAGGGCGTCTGACTGCACCCAGCCCGTATTATTTGGCGGGGCCGAAACGCGGTAGAACTTTACGCCGTCCGCTTCGGCCAGGCCGAGGATCTGCACCTTTCGCCCGCGCCGCATTCGCTGGACCGATTCGGCGAAAAGGCTCGGTTTCATCCGCAATATCGAAAGCGTTTCGTCGATGACGATCGCCGTGCTGCCGATTTCCCTCGCCTTTTGCGCAGCCGTGCTTTTTGATTTTGCCGCATTTAACGGTTTGCGTTTTTGAGCGGCAACGTCGGCAAAAAGGAAACTGAGGCAGAATAAAACAGCCAGCATACCGGGGATTCTCATAGCTTTCAACATAAAGAATTAGTAGTTTGAAAAACTGTTAAAAGTATTTCCTGTTCATCTTATTCTTCCAATTCATCTGGCTCTGTGGTTAAAATCCACAATTCGACAACGAAACAAGAGGAACAAGAAGGAACGAAACACAGATCGATCTAAGAAGCTAACGTGTTTTATTCGTAGATTTGGCGATCCTGTCCTGCATTCCCGCGTGATGAAAATGGCAGATCGCCGTCGCCAGCGCGTCGGCTGCGTCATGCGGAGCGGGAACGGCTTTTAATTTGAGCAAAATACGCACCATTTCGCCGACCTGATGTTTTTCGGCGTTTCCGTGGCCGACGACCGTTTGCTTGATCAGGCGAGGCGAATACTCGGCTATTTTGATGCCCTTCTGCTCGGCCAACAGCAAAATTACGCCGCGTACCTGTCCGAGCTTCATTGCTACGTTGACATTGACCGAATAAAAGGCTTCCTCGATCGAGAGAACGTCCGGCTGGAATTTGTCGATGATCGCCTCGACGCCGCTGTACGCTTTCAGAAGCCGTTTCGAAAACGCCTCGCGCGGTTTCGATTTTACCGTCCCAAAATCCGCAAGCGAATATTTCAGCCCGATGCCTTCGACCACGCCCCAGCCGAGCGTTTCGCTGCCCGGATCGATACCTAAAACACGCATTTAAAAAACTTTACAGGAATTTAGTGAAACGATAACCGATAAAGCAGATTAAAATCAAGCTTGTGGCAGCTAAGGCGGAAATACGACCGGTAGGGAGTGTGTTCTTAACGTCAATAAGGAGCACCCTCGCTACCGCTTGGGTTTCCGCCTTAGCAGTAGAATTCCTCGATCCAGACCGCCCAACTATCCGCATAATTTGTAAAAAGGATAAATAAACATTATCATTTTTCAGATCGCACAATGACCGAAACATCACAAAATGAACGCCCAAATCGTTGAGCCGCCGCCAAAAGAATCAATCAAAGTATTGCTCTCCGAGATAATAGATTACGCCGGGCTGTTCCCGCCGTCGCAGCTTTCGATGCCTGAAGCCGTAATTAACTACGCGACATATAAAAACAGCAATTATGGATGGATGCTCGGGCGTTTCATCGTCCCGGTCGCGCGTCTGGAAGAGTTTTTTGAGAGCGCACGTGAGTTTATCTCGCGTGATGAAAGCAGGGCCTGGCGTTTGAGCGTCCTGGCGGGTGAAGATATCAATGCCACAATTCGCACGGTCAACGAATTTAACGCTAAAAATGGCCCCGGCGTTGTCTGCGATGCGATCGAGGTAAAAGCCAATACCGTTTCCAAGATCGAAAATACCGTAAACGGCCTGCCAAAAGGAATGATCGCCTACTTCGAGATCGCGACGGACGATAATCTGCCCGATCTCGTTTCGATGCTGGCGATCAAAGGCCATCGGGCAAAGATCCGCACGGGCGGCGTAACGAACGAAGATTTTCCGCCGTCGCGGGCGGTGGTACGGTTTGCACGGACCTGCATGGCGGCCAACGTTCCGTTCAAGGCAACGGCCGGACTGCACCACCCGATCAGATGTTTCAAGCCGCTGACCTACGCCGCGGACTCGCCGCAGGGCACAATGCACGGTTTTCTGAACACGCTTCTGATGACAGGCTTTGCCCGCGAAAGCTACCGCGTCAGCCTGCTGGAAGATCTGATGGAAGAAGAGTTCGAGGAAGTGTTTCTCTTCAGAGAAAACGGGGTCGGCTGGCGAAGCGAGCATTTTCTAAGCACCGCCCAACTCGGATTTCTGCGGGCAAAAGGCTTTATATCATTCGGCTCCTGTTCGTTCGACGAACCGATAGCCGATCTGCGAAGTTTGGGATTGCTGTAAACGCCGCCGTCACGGCAGCTGTCCGGGGACGGCGCGACAGCCGTTAGGAGATGGCGGCGTTACTTTTCTTGTCAGTACCGCCTGCGGTAGCGGGTGGGTGAACGCGGCTAATAGAAACATATGGCCTACGAAATAAACGAAACCCACGACCCGAACCTGAAGAGCTGGGTCGAATCCGCCAATGATCCGAATACGGATTTTCCGATACAGAATTTGCCGTTTTGTGTTTTCACCCAAGACAAGCATGCAGCAAATCCGAGAATCGGCATTAGAATTGGAAATTCAATTTTCGACTTCGAAAAGGGAGTAGAAAATGGACTGTTTGAAGGCATACCGGCCGAGCGATATCTGGAAAGGGAACATCTTTTCAATTTGAGTTATGCTCACGATCATGGTGCGAAATCTTTTAGTGGTGTTCGTGAGCGGCTATTCGAATTGTTTGTCGAGCGGGCTGACAAGAGAAGGCGCTCACGAGTTAACGAGGTTATTTTCGAAGCCACGAAAGTGGAATTTTCTAATCCATTCGTTATTCGTGATTACACCGACTTTTACTGTTCCATCTTCCACGCCACGAACGTTGGCTCGATGTTCCGGCCGGATAATCCGCTGCTGCCGAATTACAAATACGTGCCGATCGGCTATCACGGGCGGGCTTCGAGCATTGTTATTTCCGGCACGGATATTAAGCGTCCAAAAGGTCAGAACCGCAGCGATGCTGAACAGCAGCCGGTATTTATTCCGGCGAAGAGCCTCGATTACGAAATGGAGGTCGGCTTTTTTGTCGGGCAATCCAATGAACTGGGAAGTTCGATCCCGATTGCCGATGCCGAAAAACACATCTTCGGCCTGTGCCTTGTCAACGACTGGTCTGCACGCGATATCCAGGCTTGGGAATACCAGCCGCTCGGCCCGTTTCTCGCGAAGAATTTCGCCACGACCATCTCGCCGTTCGTCGTGACAATGGAAGCCCTCGCACCGTTTCGCACACCAGCATTCGAACGCGACGAAGGCGATCCGCAGCCGCTCGATTACCTGAACGATCCGACAAATCAGAAATTCGGCGGCATCGACATCAAGCTCGAAGTTTACATCCAAACGCAGAAAATGCGGGACGAAAACATCGAGCCGCACTTGCTGTCACGCTCTAATATGAAGGACCTTTACTGGACCATCGGCCAGATGCTGACGCACCACGCCTCGAACGGCTGCAATCTGCAAACCGGCGATCTCATCGCCACCGGGACGATATCAGGCAAGGAAAAGAGCGAACGCGGCTCGATGCTCGAACTAAGCTGGCGGGGAACCGAGCCTATCGACCTGCCATCAGGCGAAACACGCCGCTTTCTGGAAGATGGCGACGAAGTAATAATGAAAGGCTATTGCGAACGCGAAGGCTTTCGGAGAATCGGCTTTGGGGAATGCCGCGGGCGTATTACTCCGGCAGATTAAGATTTTCACCACAGAGAGCACGGAGAGCACAGAGGAGAAAGGCCTGTTTTCGTTAATTGCCTTTTTCAGAAACTCTGTGCTCTCTGTGTGCTCCGTGGTTAATTGTTTTAGAATAGAAGTAATGGATCTAGTTCTCGACAAATTTCACGAGGAATGCGGTGTTTTCGGCATCTTTGGACACCCCGAAGCCTCGACAATTACGCAGCTTGGGCTGTTTGCGTTGCAGCATCGCGGTCAGGAAGCGTGCGGGATCGTCTCATCCGACGGCCATGATCTGCACCAATTCCGCTCGCAGGGCCTTGTCGCTGATGTCTTGAGCGAAGACGTGCTCAAAAAGCTCACCGGTTCCAGCGCCATCGGCCATACGCGGTATTCGACTTCCGGCAAGAATACGATTAAGGAAGTGCAGCCGTTTTCCGTTACCTGCCAGCATGGTGATATTGCGGTTTGCCATAACGGGAACCTGCCATATGCTGCCGAAAAACGCCGTGAGCTGGAGCAGGCCGGGGCGATCTTTTCTTCGACATCTGATACCGAAACGCTGCTTCACGGCATTGCCCGCACTCCGGCCAAAGACATCTACGAGGCAATGCAAAAAGTCCTCAAGGATACCGAAGGAGCCTTCTCCCTGCTGTTCCTGACGCCGAAAAGCCTCGTCGCCGTCCGCGATCCGCGAGGCTTTCGGCCGCTTGTTCTGGGAAAACTCGGTGGCGGCTGGTGCATTGCATCGGAAACCTGTGCGTTCGACCTTATCGACGCCGAATACGTCCGCGAGATCGAGGCCGGCGAGATGCTAATTATCGATGAGAACGGCCTTCATTCGTCGATGCCGTTCATCGAAAAGCCCGTGTCCGTCTGCACCTTCGAGCACGTTTACTTCTCGCGTCCGGATTCGACCATCTTTGGCAGATCGGTCAATGAATCCCGGCATAAGATGGGCAAACGGCTTGCTATCGAACAGCCGTGCGATGCCGATATTGTGGTACCCGTGCCCGATTCCGGCGTGTCGGCCGCTATCGGTTATGCCAATCAATCCGGCATCAACTACCGCCAGGCGATCATCCGCAACCACTATGTCGGCCGGACATTTATCGAGCCTTCGCAGTCGATTCGCTCGTTCGGCGTGCGGCTGAAACTCAATCCTATCAAAGACCTGATCCGAGGCCGCCGGGTAGTGCTGGTCGATGATTCCATCGTCCGCGGCACTACCTCCAAGAAGATCGTCCAGATGGTCCGCGATGCCGGTGCCAGCGAAGTCCACATGCGGATCTCGTGCCCGCCTACCACCAATCCCTGCTATTACGGCGTCGATACGCCGCGTAAAGAAGACCTGATCGCCGCCCGTTTTAGCTCCCCTCCTTTCAAAGGAGGGGTGGCAGCCGCTTCGGCTGACGGGGTGCTCGGATCCGTGGCGGCGGCTTCATCTAGCGGGATAGTCGGCTCCGTCGTCGATGTCCAGGCTATCTGCAGCTACATCGAAGCCGACAGCCTCGGCTATCTCTCCCTCGAAGGCATGCTCGAAGCCACCGGCCTCGACCCCGCGACATCCTGCACCGCCTGCTGGAGCGGCCGTTACCCGACCCTCATAGCCAACGGCCACAATCTCGAGATCGGCTCCTGAACCACTCGCCCGCGAGTTGCCCTTCCGACGAATGTCGAAATTGGAGAAATGTTCTTCCTTTTCAACTTTAAACGGAATGGAAAAGGCCAATTCATGTTAGTCACATGAGTCGGCCTTTTTATTCTAGATCCATGATTACGGCAGGCGGTTGGCTGGGGTGTCGCGGCCGCCTTGGTGGAGGATCAGGCTGGTGACTTTGCCGGCGGTGTCTTTGATGAAATCTATTTCGGCGCCAACGATGGCGATGGCGAATTTTGTTTCCGATCTGGGTTCGAGTTCGAATTGCGGCTGGCCGGTTGCCTGGCCGAAAAGCTTGCCATTTGCGGTTGTGATCGTCAGGATGAAGTTCGGGGCGATGTGGTATTGGGCCGCGTAGGATTCGTAAATTTTCGGATCGACGGCGACTGTCGGGGTTTCTAGCCGTTTAATGGCTGCGATGGCGCTGGGGAATTTGGGGTCGATCTCGAGGGCTCGTTTGTATTCCTTGATCGCGAGGTCCTTTTGGCCGCCGGTTGCGTAATATTCGCCGAGGCTGTCGTGCGGGTTTGCCGCGTTTGGAAACATTTCGACGTTTAACTTGAAAATCTCGCCGGCTTCCTTAACTTTACCCGTTCGGAGCAGCTCGTAACCGGCCAGATTAAGCTCTGCTTCGCCAGCATCGTAATCTTTTGAATTGGCTTTTATGTCGCGATATTGTTTGACCGCAGCGTCGATGCCCTGTGCTTCGAGGGTGTAAAGTACCGTTTCGCCGATCGACCGTTTCGGCGCGTCGTAAGGCTGGCCATAGAGAATGTTTGCGATGGCGCTGATCATTTTGTCCTGGCGGCCGCCTTGGGCGGAATTGTCGAGCAGGACGATGAGGTGTTTGTCGCCGGTGAAGCGGATGATATTTGTGGAAAATCCGTTGATGCCGCCGCTGTGGCCGATGGTTGGGACCGCGGTTTTCTTGTCGCTGAGTGTGATGGTGTGGGCACCTACGCCGTAGCCGTAATTTTCGAGATTCGGCTTGAACATCAACTCCTTGCTTTTGGCGGACAGTATCTTGTCGCCGTATAAAGCCTGATCCCATAAATAAAGGTCTTCGGCGGTCGAATAGAGCGATCCGGCTGAATACGGAAGCGACATATCGAGATAATCGGCATTGATGTAGCCTTTTCGCGTTTTGGTATAGCCGGTCGCGCGTTTTGGAATAAGGGCCGAGTGGCTATCGTAGCCGCTGTTCTTCATTCCCGCGGGTGTGAAGATATTTTCCTGCATCACTTGAGCGTACGTCTTGCCGGTCACCTTTTCGATAATTGCTCCGAGCATGAAATAAGCCGAATTGTTGTAGTTGTATTTTGTGCCGGGTTCGAATTCAAGGTCGCCGCTGGCGTATTTTTTTACGACTTCAGCGGGAGTATATGGATCGCGGCTCAAATCTTTCATAAAGTTCGGCAGGGCCGTGTAGCTGGGAATTCCGGATGTGTGGTTGAGCAGCTGATGAATGGTTATCCGGTCGCCGGTGTCCTTGCGGTAATCGGGAAGATAATCGGTGATCTTGCCGTCGAGTTTGAGCTTGCCCTGTTCGGCGAGCTGCAAAATGACCGCGGCCGTGAACTGTTTGGTGATCGATGCCAGGCGGAATTTCGTCTCCGTGTCATTCGGAACGTTCCATTCCATATTGGCCATGCCGAAACCTTTTTTGTAGATGACGCGGCCGTTCTCGGCGACCAGGACGGAACCGTTGAAGTGGCCGTACTGATTATGGAGCTTCATCATTTCGTCGATCGAGGCGGCTTTGTCCTGTGCGATTACCATGGTGGCAGTAATACATAGCAAAAATAAGAAAATTGCCGGTAATCGGCGGATAAGGTGGGTCATAAATATCTCCTAAGGATTTTTAAATTTTCGCGTGGGCGAAGTGTTGAAGGTAACTACGGCGCAGAAGGGCGGAAGGTTCGCGGTTTGTTTAAGAACAGGAAATCGGATACCAACCGCTTGGTATCTTTTTACATCTTAATAGCGTAAACTGACCTTCCTTTTATGGGGGCGACAGGCTTCGACAGGGGCTTGTATAGATCTTTGGATGCACGTCGGGCTTTTTGTGTGGTGAGCTCGTTAAAAAAACTATACAAAACACAAATGCTAATCAAGAATTAGCTCTTGCTGCCTAGTTAACTCTAGACCAGAAGTGTCTTACCGGAAGTCAGCTTGTAGCGACCGGCCGAGGCATAACTTAATATAAGCTAGGACGCGTTCACCATCTGCGGACGCGATCCGAAATGTTAGCCAGGTTGGCCTATGAAGAGGTCTTGCCGATTTATTTACTCTTCATGGGCGAGAAAAAGTGAACCGGATAAACGTGTAGATTTCACTGGTCGCAACCTTTGGATGCGGGTTCGATTCCCGCCGCCTCCACCATTTTTTATTTTGGATTTTAGATTACGGATTTTGGATTTTTTAATTCAAAATCTGCGGTTTTATTTTGGGCGGTGTTCGGTTTTTGCTTCTTCAATGATCAGATTGCCGGGATCAGCTTCGCGCGTGGGAAACGAAATAAACACGAAATCGTTAAATGAAATAACGCTGGGGCCAAAGGTGAGCCCCGCTCGTTTGGATCTGATTTCCTGAATATAGACATCGCCGGTCAGATCCCGAAATCCAAAACCGCCGAAAGGAGTAATAGAGCTATATAACTTTTGATTGTTGGTCACATCGGTTAGAACAGCTATCGAACCGCCCCAACGGGCGTTACTACCGAACCCTGCACGACGAAACGAAACGCTGCTGGAAGAGTTACTTGCTCCGGCTTCAAAAGAGCCGATATCGACCGAACTCCCTTCCTGGCGGTTATAGCCCGTACGCTGATCCGAGAAAAGGCGGATCGTCGGGGCAATCGAACAATCGAAAGTCCTTACGCAGCTATTTCCGGCGTTAATAGCGGGACTTCCAGTCATCAGAGCACGCATATCGGTCTGCCCGCCGTTATTAACCAGATTGCCGAGCAGCGGATCGATGGCGTTGTTATCGCTCACTTG
>JACMMN010000223.1 GCA_014379075.1 Pyrinomonadaceae bacterium
CAGGCGATTCGGCCGGCGATAATCTCGTCCGTGCGATCCGTCAGATCTCGCAGATCAACAAACGCCTAAAGGAATTGCGGGAGGAAAAGATCGCCGCCGGAGCTTCGGAACTTTTTACAATGCACGAAAAGTTTCAGGCCGAGATGTCCGAAGGCAGGAATATGCTCAAGCAAATGGCCGAACGGACAAAAACGCATATCAAGAAATCCGAACGGAGGCTGAAGAATTTGCAAAACGTTAATAGATCAGCCGAGGAATATGTAAAGGAACGATTCGGTTTGGATATTTCCGATTTTAGGTAGGGGCGGGCTTCAAAGATTCAACGGTTTAACGATATATTTGCCATCCGCATTTTCTTCACTGCGGCAAACACCGACTATCTTTCCCAGGATCCGGACCTGATTTTCTTCAAATAACTGCGGCTCCGAATCGACTCCTTCGAGACAGACGATGCCGAAATCGGCATCGTAAAAACCGCAGCTCACCGCATCGTTCTCAATTTCGGACAGTGCGATCAGATCGCCCCGGCCGATCTTCTCGTTTACGATTATCGCCAGCGAGCCTTTTGTCAGGCCAACCGTTTCGAGATACCGGTTGTTGATCCAAACACCCTGATAATCGTTATAATGCGCGAGCGACGGCGGAAGGACCAGCTCGAAATCCTCTTCCGCCACCATGTCTTTTTCATTGATCGCGGCCTGCGGTTTAGGCGAATTTCTTTCGTTAAGAGTTTTCTCGAATTCTTCTATCAGGCTGCGGACACGCTCTTCCCCGATCTGCACGCGGGCGATCTCCACCGCGTCGATAAGGCTCAATGTTGCCGATGCAAAGTTATCAAGATAAAGCAGGATCTTTGATCGGGTAAGAAAAGCTTCCATTCTGTAAGCCGCATTTTCAGTTCGCTCAAGGATCGAGATCGAAGTTTCGATAGTTTCAAAAGCCTCTTGGTGCCGCCCTTCTTCAAAATAGATAAGGGCTTTCGTATCGAGAGAAAAGCCTTCACGCGTTTTATCGTCGATGCCGGCATATATCTTCGTTGCACGATCTATGCATTCGTGGGCACGGTCGAAACGGCGTTCGGTCTTATAAAGCTGCGCGAGACTGTTTTCAACGTTTCCGAGATAGGCTTTGTGCCGCGACCTTTCATGGTAAAAACGGGCCAGTTCGAATTGATCCAAGGCCTCGGGAATTCTCCCGGCATTTTTCATCGAAAGGCCGATATTGGTGCAAAAATTTCCGTTCAAAAGCGGGTCGGCATATCGGCGGAAATCGGCTTCGAGAATCGCGGCAATTTCGATATTTTCCTGATATCGCTGATTTGCGAGATTGATCAGGCTTCGCGTGACATGGGTAAACAACCGGGTCGGATTCGATACGGGCAGGTCGTAAGAAAGCGCTTCTTCTATCCAGATGTCCGCGTCCGCCAGTTCGCCGGAACGCCAGCAGGCGAGAGCGAGGGACGTGTCGCACTCCGCCGCTTTCTCAGGCATTCTGAGCTCAATAAAACGATATTTGGAATCTGTCAGCAGATCCTTTGAGAGCTGCTGTGCTTCAAGGATTTGTTTGGTATGGCCGTAAAACCCGATCAAACTGCCGCATCGCAAAAGTATCTCTGCCGCATCTTGAGGTTCGAATCCCGACACGTCCGGCGGCTGTGTCGTGTCTGTCCAAATGTCCGAGATCTCTGAAAGCGCGTCTTCGTATTTTCCACATCTCTCTAGCTCGAATAGCTTTTGGGAGATAATTGCGGGATGCGGGGTAGAGTTTGTATGTGGGGTTTTCATAACTCAACTGCAAATAACTCTGGTATTATAGACGCGATACTAAAATGTATCAAGAAAAAAACATATCAATCTGGAGAAAAAATGAAAAATACAATGAAAGTCTTTTTGGTCGTCGCTCTTTTCTGTTCAACGGCCTTCGCTGACGGCGATATGGGCTCGGGCGGTTTCGCTGAAGGCGATATGGGTTCCGGCGGGAAAACCGTTACAACAGGCGAACCTTGCATCCCGGGCGATATGGGTTCCGGCGGCAAAACCTGCACGGGCAATCGTTCGATCTTTGAATCCGTCCAGGAATTTATCGCCGAGCTATTTGGATAGTGCCGGCTATCTAACAGATCCGTATTCCTAGGATTGCTTGTCGGTCAAAGCTGCAGGTTCCCTGACCTTTTCCGATCTCAATTTTGCGGATTGTAAGACAACGATCTTTGGCTGCGAGGTCACTTGACTGTCCAAAGCTTCGTTGATTACTTCCACGCATTCCTGTCTGATCAATGCCCGCAATTGGTCGATGTCTTTAAGTGTGTCCGCTAAAACCGGGGCCGACACGATCTTTTCGCCGCTTCCCGTGAGAAGCCAGTGGATCGAATATTGCGTTTGCCGGGCTATGGTCCTAAGAACTGCCGTGTCGGGATACCGTCCTAAAAGATAATTCTTCGCGGCCTGGTACGAAATATTCAACAATCGTTGAATACGAGCGGGCTCGGATGTGCCGCACACCTCAATGAAACGCTCGATAAATTCTTTTTTTTCCGCTTCAGACATTTTACTCTTGACAAGCTTCAACGCTTATGCAAATATTCTACACGCTCGTTGAAAAAAAGCAAATTTTTTATCGATTTGAGCACAGTAAAGTTTTTTTGAGAATTAAGTTCGTGGCGGATTACTCCACGTAATCTGCCCGAAACAGAGGGAAACGGAGTGGGAGACGTTTCCCTCAAAAAATTAAATTCGCTGCTCGATTACTCCACGTAATCGAACGCGAAACGAGGGGAGACGGTGTGGGAGACGGCTCCCCTTTCGCTTTTTAAACGCTGTTCCCCGCGGCAAAACCCGACGCCCACGCCCATTGAAAATTGTAACCGCCAAGCCAGCCCGTCACATCGACCACTTCGCCGATAAAATGCAATCCGGCAATTCGTTTTGCTTCCATAGTTTGCGATGAAAGCTCATTTGTAGACACGCCGCCGAGCGTAACCTCGGCCCTGTCATATCCCTCGGTCAAGGCAAATCTCACTTCCCAGTTGTTGAGCATCTCGGCTACCCGGCCGATCTCCCGATTGCTCAATTGATCGAGCTGCTTGTCCGGCAAATTGGCTGAGGCGAACCCTTCGGCAAAACGATCGGGAAGAAGCGTGCCCAAAAAATTGGCAAGCGTTTGTTTCGAGTTTCGCTTGTCTTTCAAGATCGCTTCGGCGCTATTCTCCGGCAAGAGATCTATCGAAACCGGTATTTCCTTTTGCCAATAATTAGAGATCTGCAGGATCGCCGGGCCGGACAGTCCGCGGTGGGTGAACAGAATATTTTCACGGAACGAATGCCTGCCGGTCGTAACCGCGGCGGCGACCGAGATCCCGGCCAGTTTCGTGTAGCTGTTTCCGTTTGCAAGAACGAGGGCCACCAGCGAAGGACGTGTCTCGGTCAGCTTCAAACCGAACTGCTTGGCTATCTTGTAACCGAAACCGGTCGCTCCTATCTTCGGAAACGAAAACCCGCCGGTTGCAATGATCAGGCTCGTGCACAAATATTTTCCGCGCGTCGTCTCAAGCTCGAACAGATCATCTTTCCTCACCGCTTTTACCGAACAATCCAGTACGATCTCTACCTTTGCTTTCCGGCATTCGTCGATCAGCATATCCACGATTAGCCGCGAGCTTTCACGGCAAAACAACTGGCCTTGCGTTTTCTCGTAAAAATCTATCTTGTGCTTTTTGACGAGTCCTACGAAATCCTGCGGCGTGTAGCGGGCGAGGGCTGATTTGCAAAAGTGAGGATTGCCGGAAATGAAATTCTCCGGCCGCACATCGATATTTGTGAAATTACAGCGGCCGCCGCCGGATATGATGATCTTGCGCCCGACCTGCGCGTTATGCTCGATCACCAGCGTCCGCCGTCCGCGTTTTCCTGCCTCAATGGCGCAAAAAAGACCGGCCGCACCGCCGCCGATGATGATCACATCGTATTTCATCTAAGCCAAGTACCGCGACTTTAGAATATTTAAATGGTGGCGAACATGTCCGGTCATTATGTATGCGGCGGCCCGCACCGAGATCGGATTGTCACTCGCCGTTCCCATCCGATGCCACGCCTCCTCTTCCAGATTTTCAAACAGCTTTATATTCGACCGGCGGAGCAGCACAAATTCGTCGGCGAGATCGGAAACCGTCCGCTCGTTAAAACGGCCCGTAGCAATATAATCGTCCTGCTCGAATCCGGAGAGCGGCGTCCGGTCCCCGCGTGCGATCCGCAGAGCCCGGTAGGCAAAGATCCGCTCGCCGTCGTTTATATGGCCCAACAGTTCCTTTACCGTCCATTTGCCGTCCGCATATGCGTATGAGCCTTTATTTTCCGCTATCGAGGCGGCAAGGTCTTTGATCTCATCAGCCTGGAGCGTTATCGCGTTTAAAATATCTTCTTCCGGCACGAGAGAAATATAACCCGCGTACCATTCGCCGTATTCATTTTTTTCCGGTCTTCCCATAATGATCTATATTATCAAAGGCAATCGATCCGCGCCTAAGATTACATCGTCCTGATCCGTTTCGTGATCACAACTGGTTCTTTAACAAAGTATAGATCGATTCAAACATTTTTCGTTGGCGAAAAGCTCCGTTTACAGCGTCTGCTTCGAGACAAATATAGGGAATCGCATTTTGTGCGGAGAATACCGACAGCGAGCCATCATCGACGCTGCATCTCGTTGAATGGAGCTCAGCGGCCGGTTTCTGGACGACGACGTTGAAACCTTTCTCGGCGAAAAAACCGACACTCGATATGGTCGAAACGAAAATAAAATTGTCCGGGTCGTCTTCAAGGTTCGAAAGATATGCCCCGTCGGCCTGATCGTGGAAACTGCCGTGTGATGCGCCCGACAATTTAACAAATGCAGAGGCTGTAAGATCACCGGCCTTTGCGTGGGCCGCTTTGCCGCTTACGTCGGTGTTGTTATGAACGGCGACCAGAAACCGTTCGCCGCCGCGAAGCGTTCTTCCGTCCGGCGCAAGGATCATAGCCAGAAGCTGGCCGGCAAACGCCTTTACCGCCGCGCTGATTTCCAGGGAAGTCCCGCAGTTTCGACCGTTTTCGGTGAAGATGCGGTTCGGATCGACACTGAATGTTTTCCCGTTCTGCACGA
>JACMMN010000224.1 GCA_014379075.1 Pyrinomonadaceae bacterium
TACGTTTTTGAGAATTTCTTCTGTGCTACGGCTTCGCCCGCACCGAGCGCAAAGAAAAAAACTACGCCCAACCAAAGAATCGTAGTTTTCCTTTCTGCAAAGAAGCGCGCGGTATTTTTCAACTTAAAGATCATTACTACAAACTAGTACTTATAATTCCGAAAAATCGCGAAGCAGGTTCATCTTGTCATTGAGAGCCGAATCGAGCATCTCGCCCGACAGGTCATCATCCGGATTTTCCTGCAGGATCATAGTGTATTCGCTAACCGTCTGATTGACCTCATTCAAATTACGGTCGAACGCGTCGCGAATTTTGTTATCCCACTTTGCCCGCTGGATCTGAACACGCTTGTCCCAATATTCTATCGCGGCTTCCTGTTCCTTCAGGCGACGCATCCGGGCTTGCTGCGGCGTATCGATAAGGCCGACCTTGCTCAAAACTTTTTCAAAGGTCGTCTGCGACGTTGCCGAACGGGACGTAAAATCCTCGCCCGACGGCTCAAAATAATTTCTGATCCCGACAACAGTCAACAGCGAACTGATTAGCGCGACACCGAGGACGGCCGATCCGACCTGCATGAACGAAAATTGCCGGCTGCGGCTTGGCTTTTCTTCAATCGGCGGCGGTTTTATATCGCCTTCTATCGTATTGCTGATGCGGCACCAGAGAGCCTGCGAATTGGGCGGTATGATCTCCGACAGCGGTTCGGTCTGGCATGTATCAAGAATTACGGCAAAATCTTCGCATAGCTTTGCACATTCAATACAAAGCGTGAGGTGTGTTCGGATCGACCTCGACAAAACTTCGCCGAGTTCACCGTCCAAATAAACACTAAGATTTTCCTGACATTCTTCGCAATTCATCTTGACTAAAGCGCAAGCGTCCCGCCTGCATGAACGCACGTGCGTTCAAAAATCGTCCCCGCCTTGTTCGCTTTCAATCCTTATAGATTGCAACCGAAAATAAAGGGTTGCCTTTTTAGGCAGAAGTTTTTTGTTCTTTTTGTTTGATCAGAAGTCCGCGAAGTTTCAGACGGGCTTTGTGCAGCTGCGATTTCGAAGTTCCAACCGAAATTTTGAGCAGTCTCGCAACCTCTTCATGCTCGTAGCCTTCGACATCGTGGAGAACAAACACGTTGCGGTATCCATTGGGAAGTTCGGCAATTGCATTTTTCAAGGCAATGCGGTCGATGACCTGCATTTTTCGGGGATTGGCGGTGCCGTGAACGGTCTGTTCGGGCATTTCGCCGTCCTCGGAGGTTTTTTCGTTCTTAACGCTCCGGCGGCGAAAATGCATCAGCACCTGATTGACCGTCAAACGGTGCAGCCACGTCGAAAATGCGGAATCGCCGCGAAAGCTGCCTACCTTTCGAAAAAGCTGGATGAAAACTTCCTGGGTCAGATCCTCAGCTTCGGTTTGGCTGCTAGTCATCCGCAAGGTCAGGCTGTATGTCCTGCGATGATATCGCTGGTAGATCATTTCAAACGCCGCGATATTGCCGCCTGCCGCCTTTTGGCAAAGGTCGAAATCGGGCGCCGCAGAATCCAAAACCTCTGGTTCTGCAAACGCGGTTGGCTGGACAAGAGGAAGCTCAATGCTTTCCTCAAACCCAAAAGCGATATCCTGTTCGATAGCCGCCGAGGTTGAATCCATAGATACTCCCAGAAGATTGCTGCCGGATTTTAAAAACTCGTCGCTGGCTATGATGTTCGACCTCCGAAACTTAGTTGCTTGACCGAAAGAATTTATTGTCGTTACTTTGTCCCTGGTAAAGGAGAATTCTATGACGAAATTAAGAAAAGGTAAAGTGTTTTTACCTTGAGTCGGCGGCTTTTTATTTTCATCACTTTTTGCTGTACACTTCAAAAATCTAAAATCGCCCCGCACATTGCTTAAAATTATGCTTTTCCTCACACAGTCGGCCGCTGTTTACGGCATTGACGCTCTCATTGTGGATATTGAAGTTAACCTGCAGCCGGTCGCTAGAGAGGCGGACACGTCGCCGCCCGTGACGATAGTCGGGCTGCCGGACACCGCGATCAGAGAATCAAAGGAGCGTATCCGGGCCGCCATCACCAATAGCAGCTATTTTTTCCCGTTTCACAAGACCACGATCAATCTCGCTCCCGCAGATGTCCGCAAGGAAGGCGCAAGCTTCGATCTGCCGATAGCCCTGGCAATTCTCGGCGCAAACGGCGACCTTGGAAACATCGAAACTCTCGAACATACGCTGAGTATTGGTGAATTATCGCTGGACGGCCGCGTCCGTCCGGTACGCGGGGCTCTTTCGATCGCTCTGACGGCGCGGGACAGCGGGATCGTAAATCTCATTGTGCCTGAGGAAAACGCTACAGAAGCAGCCGTTGTGCAGGGCATAAACGTCTATCCTGTCCGTGATCTGCGTGAGGCCGCTTTACTCATTCAGGACATCCACGCCGGAATCGGAACGCGGATTCCACCCTTAGAGCTTGATATTACGGAATTTAAGGACAACGGGCACAATAAGTACCGCGTCGATTTTGCCGAGGTTCGCGGACAGGCGACCGCCAAGCGCGCATTGGAAGTGGCGAGTGCAGGCGGGCATAACATTCTTTTCATCGGCCCTCCGGGATCGGGGAAAACCATGCTGGCGAAGCGTCTGCCGACGGTGCTGCCGCCGCTCGAATTCGAAGAAGCTTTGGAGATCACGAAGATCCATTCGGTCGCCGGGTTGACAGGTAAGTCGGGCCTGATCTCCGACAGGCCGTTCAAATCGCCGCATCACACGGTTTCGCAGGCCGGACTTATCGGCGGCGGTTCGATCCCGCGTCCGGGCGAGGTTTCGCTCGCGCATTTGGGCGTTTTATTTTTGGATGAATTGCCTGAGTTCGACCGCAGCGTATTAGAAGTTCTGCGGCAGCCGATGGAAGACAAACAGGTGACGATCTCGCGGGCGGCCAGTTCGCTGACGTTTCCGGCCAATTTTACATTGGTGGCATCGATGAATCCGTGTCCGTGCGGTTATTTCGGCTCGACACGGGAATGTAAATGCTCTCCAATACAGATCCAGCGTTACGTCGGCAAAATTTCCGGGCCCTTGATGGACCGCATCGACATTCACATCGACGTTCCGGCGGTAAAATTCAACGATCTTCGCGGCAAAGGTACGGCGAATGATGCCGAAACCTCCGAAGTGATCCGTCAAAGAGTGATAAAAGCCCGCGAGATTCAGTTGAAAAGACTAAATGATGAAGGTATTTTCTCCAATTCAGCCATGTCATCCGGCCAGATCCGCAAATACTGCGCGCTCGACGCGGAGAGCGAGGCCCTTCTCGAAAAAGCTATGACGCGGCAGGGCCTTTCCGCCCGAGCCCATGACCGCATCTTAAAAGTGTCACGAACCATTGCCGACCTCGACGGGAGCGAAAATATCCATTCCAACCACATCAGCGAAGCGATCAACTATCGTTCGCTTGACCGTAATTATTGGGCATAAACGGATCAATGTAGGAAGAACCTCAATAACCACCAGCGCGTGGACCCACAACGATCACTGCTTGATAAACAACTCCTCAGCATTCCAAACCGAATAAGGAAGGATACTGCTCGGAGCATAATTTCCGACGCGGGCATTGGCAGCGGCGACGATGTGCCGGGCGGCGATCGGGATCACCGGCGATTCATCCGCGATGATACTTTGTATCTCGTTGAAGATCGCCGTCCGCTTTTGAACGTCGGATTCGCGTGCCTGTTCGGCGAAAAGCGTATCGACGCGGGCTTCCCAGTCGGTCGCCGGAGTTTTTTGATTTATGTGCCATTGGTGAACCGAGCCTTTGCTTAGAAGAAAGTTGGCGTAGCCCGTCGGTTCGGTGCCCGTTACAGCCAGGCCGAAAAGGATCGCGTCGTAGTCGAATGTTTTCGACCATCGTGGTGAGAGGGCTTGCGATTCGACCGGAACGACCTGCATCTTTATACCGAGTTTTGCGAGATCTTCCTGGATGACGGCCGCCATTAATTTGCGCGGTTCATTTTCTGCCGGAACGATCAGCGTGAACTCGACGCGGTTATTTTGAGCATCGAAAAGCTCAGGAGCGTCGGGATTGCCTTGCTGTTTGAAACCGGCTTCCGCCAAAAGCCGGCGTGCCTTTTCAAGGTCGTATTCGATCTTCGGTAAATCCTGATTTGCCCAGATCCGATTCGCCGGGGCGACGAATCCGTATAGCGGTGTCGCCAAACCCTGGAGTGTAAGCGACGAAATCGAATTCCGGTCTATTGCCGCAGAGACAGCCTGGCGGAACGTCTTGTTGTTAAACCAGCTATATTTTATTCCGTTTGCCAGAGGATTGCCCTCGCCTGTTGTCTTATTAAGATTGAACCAAATATGATCGGTACCGAGGCCGGGGCCTATGTCGTGTGCACGCACCGCTCCGGCCTGGCCACTCAATGCCGCAAAATCCGAAGAGCGTATCCGGTCGGCAATGTCGAGCGAACCCTGATTAAGGCGGGCTATCGCATTATTTGCATCGCTGATGATCTCTAAAACCATCTTGTCCAAATAGGGAAGCTGAATGCCGTTAGCGTCCTTTTTGAAATAATGTTCGTTCCGCTTCAGCGTCAGACGCTCGCCCGGAGAGGAAGATTCGATAGTGAACGGCCCGCTGGTGGCTATAGTTTGCGGTTGGGCGGTGATCTTCCAGGATTCCGCCAGCTTTCCCGCCTTGAAGTCGCCCTCCAGCTTATGCTTTGGCAAGATCGCCAGATTATCCAGGTAGTTTTCAACCGCCGCAACTTTTTCGGGAAAAATGAGCTGAAGCTGAAGGTCACTGATCTTCTTCGCCGCTATCTTTTTGCCGCCGACAAGCATCGCATCGCGAAACGCAGGGGAATTCGTACGCTCGTCATAAAGGCCGCCGAGCGTGAAAATAACATCGTCGGCAGTCAGCGGCTGGCCATCCGAGAACCTAAGATTTTCACGCAATTTTATATCGACGGTGATACCGTCCTCCGCCGTTTTCCATGTTTCCGCCAAAGCCGGGCCGTATTTTTGCTCTCGATGGTCGAATTCGATCAGTCGGCTGCTCATCAAAAAAAAGGCTGTAACAAGCGACGCTTCATCAGCGGCGAGCAGGTAATTAAATGTCTTTGGGGGAGCGGTAAGGCGGTAGGAAAGTGTACCGCCGCGCGTTCCGGCCGTTCGCGGTTCGAGCTTCGACCCGGAAGGAGTCGAAGGCGTCGAAACCGTCTCATTCCGGCAGGCGGATCCCAATAAACAAAGGAATATTAGATAAACAAAAAGAAAATTCGATTTTTTCAGCATAATTTTAGAGTGGAACAGGACGGTGGGATTGTTTAACCGTTCGCATCGCATTATACTCCAAACCATTGGTCGTCCCGCAACTTAGAAAATGAAACCCAGGCTATACCGCTTCCTTGGTTTCGACATGCGACAAAACGTGTTAAAACTGCTGCTGAGAAAACTTATCCAGGGCTTGCTCATGCTGCTGGCAGTGTCGGCGATAACCTTTGTTTTGCTTTCGAAAGCGGGCGGCGATGCTTTTTCAAGCCTGCGGGATAATCCGCAGATCTCCGAAGCAACCATCGAGCGTTTGCGGTTCGTGTACGGCCTGGATA
>JACMMN010000225.1 GCA_014379075.1 Pyrinomonadaceae bacterium
ACCGCGCTTTCGGTGATCTCGAGTTTCAGGCATCCCGGAGTGATACCCGTTTCATTCAGGACGGTTTTAATGTGCTGCACCAGATCGGGATGGGAAAAATGCTTGCCCGAGAGATTAACGCTGACCGTCATCGGATCTTCGGACGGAAAACGCTTTTGCCAATCGACAAGCTGCAAACATGCGGTTTTCAGGATCTGCAGGGTCATCGGAACTATCAATCCGGTATCTTCGCTCACCGGAATGAATTCGTTGGGCGAGATGAGCCCGCGGGTCGGGTGGTTCCAGCGGACAAGAGCCTCGAATCCGACAAGCTTCGTATCGCAAAGGCCGACTACCGGCTGATAGAACAACTCCAATTCATCTCGTTCGACCGCAAACCTCAGATCCGTTTCAAGCTGCAGCAGTGTAACGGCGCGTGCATGCATCTTTTGATCGAAGATAACGAAATCCTTTTTGTTTTCCTTGGCGTAATACATCGCGATATCGGCATCACGCAGGATCTCCAGCGGTTCGGAGTACCCTTTGTTATCGAATGCGATCCCGATCCCGACGCTTGTGAACACGCGCCTTTCGTCGAGCCGGAAAGGCTGCGTCAGGCGTTTTGCGACCTTCTGCGCCAGTTCAGTCACTTCTTTCGAGTCGGAAAACTGCCTTATGACAATGGCGAATTCGTCTCCGCTGAAGCGTCCGACCATATGTTTCGACATCATCAGCCGCCGCAAACGTCGTGCAACGTGCTTTATCAGTACGTCGCCGGTCGAATGGCCCAAACTGTCGTTAATGGTCTTAAACCGGTTGAGATCGAGGAAAAGCACCGCGAAATTGTGGCGGGAATCCAACTTTTTCTTTTCGATCTCCTCCCGTATGGCGTCGATTATTTGATTGCGGTTCGGAAGTCCGGTCAACTCGTCATGATACGCCGCGTGACGGAACAATTCGCGGCTTTCGCGAAGTGCCGCGCTTGATTTTTCCATTTCGGCAACATAATGCTGAAGTTCCAGAATATGCTTCTCGGCCTGTTCCGCACGCTGCTGTTCGGCATTTCTGGCTGTGTCCGCTGTATTCCTAACGTCGTCCACATTCCGGCGATAGGTCATATAAACCAATGCAAAGAACCCGCAAACGGCCGCAAAAAGAAATATATTGATCTGTGCGAGCGCCTGCGCGCTGATGCCGGCCATCGCGGCACCGCTGACGTACATAACGAGAGCGTTGAGGCAGTATTCGTTCCATACCTGCCATACGGTGCTGTCGCTCTTGATCGCACTCACCGCCGCAATGAGCACCGAACTGATCAAAAATTGAGAGATAGCCATGACCGCAAGTGCCCAGATAAATCCCGTGGTCCCATAAGTCGCAAGGATCGCGTCGGGCGTCCCAAAGGCCCATGAAACAGCAATGGCGGTAACAAAAACCGAAACCGCCGCGATCATTATATTTATAACGACGGTCTTGAATTTGATCGTAACGCCCTGACGCCGGAAATTCAGCGAAGTGAATGCCGTCTCGAGAACTGCAAGCAAAACAGCGACTTCGCCTCCGAATATTAATAAAGACAGAAAGATCAGCGCGTCCGAAACGGTCAAATGAATTTTGGTTCTCGGCAGTTGGATCCGAAGATAGGAACTGAAGAATATCGTAATGATCGACAGAAGTATCAACGCCCCGTTAACCTTTTCCACCGGAAATCCGTAAAGCGCCCACGCCACCGCCGCCAGCCCCATCGGCAGCAATAGCGACAGGTACCAGTTTATGATCCTTTCCTTTCGTTCGGTTTTTTCCATGCGGAACAGCGTGAAAGCCTTGCGGATAATGAGGTTTGAGATCTCGAAGGAGGAGAGTCGGCGGCCGGTAAAGGCCAATCTCGTTATTATACGTTAAACCGTGCCGTGAATGCACGAAGATTTTTTCGGAAGTTTCCTTTCGCAGGTTGTGTTAAGTTTTCGGAATTTCAATACGCAGAAAACGGATCTGTGCGACACACCAGGATAGCGAAAAAGGACTCTTACTCTCAAGAACCGGTCCGGAGTCGAAAGAATGCGGAGGCCCGAGCAAGCCCCCGCACATTCGCGCCGTCAAATTAAAAGCACGTACGGTCAATGCATCCGCGTCGATGGGTCTCCGCGTGCTATGACATTGTTGCTTTGCGACGCAGTACCGTCGCTGATCAAAAGGCCGTCGCTGATCAGCAATCCGTCGCTTATCAGCAGTCCATCGGCGATGGGCGAATTATCCGGCGTCATAAAGTTGTCGGATATCAGCAGGCCGGAAGAACCTATCGGCGTTCCCCAGGTCATCGTTTGATAACCGTTCGGCCCGGCATTATTGCCCATAACCACTCCGTCGCTTATCAGCAATCCGTCGCTGATGAGCAATCCGTCGCTGATAAGCAGCCCGTCACTTATCAGCAATCCGTCGCTGATCAACAGGCCGTCGCTGATAAGCAGGCCATTGTCGTAGATCCGCTGGTATTTGGTGATCCAGTCGGTACCGGTGACGGCCGCATAGCTCGGCAGGAGCCCGCCCGACCATTGGAATTTCGTCCCCGCGATCGTGCTTGTATGAACCGGCATCGTGCTCGATGTCAGCAGTGGTGAACGGTGCGGCGTCGGCGTGGGCAGATTTTGGCGAATTGCCCGGGTAAGCCGGATAGCTCCTTCGATATTCAGCTGGCCCGTGCCCTGCTCGAGCGAATTGAACCCGGCGAGACGCTGCGATGTGTATTGCAGTATCATCTTCACCATATTCGGCGTCAGCTTCGGATTGGTTTGCAGCATTAATGCAACGGCACCGCTTACTATCGGCGTCGCCATCGACGTACCGCTCATATACATCATTTTGCGGTTGTCGCTTGCCGAATTCTGAACGGAAAGGTCTTCGTTCTGGTCAACGATCGCATTCCCGATTGATTGGGCCCCAATGATCCAGTTGCCAGGGGCGACGAGATCAGGTTTGATCAAGTGATCGTAGTGTTTGGCACCTGAGGTATCCGTCCAGAATGAGCGTGTCGGGCCGCGCGAGCTATACGTGGTGATGCCGTCATCGTTCCTGCGGTCGGTACCGAAGGTATTTGTGGCTCCAACCGTAATCACTGATGGATCGTTACCCGGCGAATGGATCGCGCCGTATATCTTTTGCCCGCTCGCGGTCTTGCCATTGTTGCCGGCGGCGGCCACTACAACGATGCCGACATCGGTCAATTTTCTTACTGCCCTGCAAAGCGGATCGTTCCGCCATGATTCGATCGCGGGTGCCCCCAGGCTCAGATTCACGACCCGGATATTATGTTGCGTCCTGTTGGCCAGCAGCCAGTTCAAAGCATTGATAAGGCGGGCCGAGCTTCCGACGCCATGATCGTCGAGAACGCGGACATTAATAATTTTGGCATCCGGGGCGATTCCCTTATATTGTTCCAGATATGTTCCGTCACCAAGGTTAAGATTGGCTCCGTCGCTGCCGGCGGCAAGCGATGCGACGTGCGTTCCGTGGCCATATTCGTCCTGCATTAAATTATTGTCGGCGGCAAAACTGATTCGCTGAACGATTCGCTTCTGTCCGCTTACATTGACGAAAGACCGGTGGTCTTCACGGATGGCCGAATCGACGATAGCAATGCCGATCCCTTTCCCGTCCAGCACGTTGCTCGTATTCGCGACACCCATACCCAGCAAACTCAGGTTAAGGCCCTGTTGAATGGTGCGAACGAGCGAGGCCCCGGTGGTCGTTTCGATATGGCCCAGAAGTTTTACTTCGCGGTCGAGCGACAAATGCTGCGAGCCGCGTGCGTTTGCCAAAGCTTCCGCCGCACGAATAGGCAGTTCGAGAACGATCATGCCGAGGCTTTCAGCCCTGCTTTCGACAACGATCCCATTTTCGTTCAGGATCTTTCGCAATTCAGGATTGTCGATGTCCTCGGATTGCAGGATCACCTTAACTTTCTTGTCCGGGTCCGCGCTTCCGATCAATTCGCGAAGATCGGGCGAGATATTGTCCCCGACGAAGCCGTCGTTGTCGGCAACCGCCGCGCCAACCTTCTCGAATCGGCTTTTCAATTGCTCATCAAAAACGATCTGAGTTAAGTATTGCTCCCCGGTGGCGGCACCCACAATGCGAATCTTTCCGGCAGCGATAGCGGCATGAAGGCGGTCGGAGACGATAATGCCGAATCGCGGCATATCTTTTGAAAATCCCGTGATATCGTCGAGATAAAGAACGGCTTTTTCTTTAGATGATTCAGCAAATGAAATGATACCCGAAAGATTTTCTTCAAAATTGCCGCCCTTTTGGGCGTCGGCAAACATCGAATCCCAATCGACGCTTAAAATCTGAATTCCCTTCCCGTTTTGAACTAATCGGTTCGCAGCCGCTGCGACAATGACCTTCTGTGATTCGACATCCATATCGACTAGCACCGGATTCCTTCCGCCGCGTATCGAGAGGAGCTTCGAAACCTCCTGCGTTTCGCGAAGGCCGAAGTCCGATCCGCGGTCGGTGATTATGGTCGACATATTCACCAAAAAACGCGGTGCGGCCGCCTTCCGTGCGGACGAAGCCGGATGTACCTGATCAGTACTGGTTCGGCTCTGTCCGAGCACGAATGTCGTCAAAAGCTGTGAAAACACCACCAGTCCAATTACTGCGTTTGCGATTAATTTATTCTTCATACCTGATCTCACCTGATTTCACGATTAATATAATCGACAGTTATTCCCGCAAACCTTTTGGCAACCGGTGTGCCATCTGGAAGGAAACTCCCTGTTCGTCAACAAAAATAGGTGTCAAAGCGGATTTTGATGCGGCGTGCGACAAATTTTGACGCTATTAACCGGTCATTTTGAATGATTGCCCGGTTCAATTTGAACGAAAAAAGACGGTACCGAAATAGATCCGGCACCGCCTTTACAACGTACTGTTCCCGATATTTACTTTGTGATGCCGACTTGCGTCAAAGCGTATGCGTAATCGAACGCAACTTCCTTCAACCGGTCGTAGCGGCCGGACGCACCGCCGTGTCCGGCTCCCATATTGGTCTTTAACAGCACAACATTGTCGTCGGTTTTCACTTCACGGACCTTAGCCGTGAATTTCGCGCCTTCCCAATAGGGCACCTGGCTGTCGTTCAGCGAAATTTCGACCAGCATGTTCGGATATTTCTGGGCTTTGATGTTCTCGTACGGCGAATATTGGATCATGTAATCCCACGCCTTTTTCTCGTTCGGGTTGCCCCATTCGATCCATTCCTCGGTCGTCAGCGGCAAGCTTGCGTCGAGCATCGTATTCATCACATCGACAAAGGGCACTTGCACAATTGCCGCCTTAAAAGTCTCCGGCGACATATTCACCACGCCGCCCATCAGCAGCCCGCCCGCACTTCCGCCCTGGATCACCAGCCTGTCCGAAGCCGTGTATTTATTATCGACCAGCCATTTCGCCGAATCGACAAAGTCGTAAAATGTATTGA
>JACMMN010000226.1 GCA_014379075.1 Pyrinomonadaceae bacterium
CCATTCGCTCGCGTCGGTAAACGGGCTGCTCGCGTATGATCTCACGGGCAGAAACGGATGTCCCGAACCAGAAGGCAACGAGGGCGAGAACGAAATAAGCGAAATCCCTCGGCTGATTCGCTCCCATCACAAAAAAAGTTAAAAGGGCAATTATCGGAGCCTGCGCAAATAGAATAAAAAGAGTCAGCTTGTCCTTAAAGAGCACCTCTAAATATCGCCGCGAGAGAGTCAGCCATTGGCTCATCGCGCCGAAAATTCCCAGCCGCCTTTTCTTGCGAATGCCGGTTAGCTTCAGTTTACCGAGTTCATTCAGCGGTGCGTGAACATTGTTCGCATATTGCGGGGTAGCGAGGAACTTCTGCTTCCATTCCTCGGCAGCCTGCTCCGTCAATTGGCGACGGTTCGCTTCCCCATGCTGTTTGACGCCGTCATCGACAGGTTTTTCGAGCCGGGCGTAAAGGTCTTTGAAACTAGACGCCTGGAGATGTTTCAACGCATCTTCGGGCTTCCCGTAAAACGCCAGTTTCCCGCACATCAACACGACGATCTTATCGAAAAGCCTGACGTTTTCCATCGCATGCGTGGTCAGGATAATCGTCCGCCCCGATTCGGCGATCTGACGGAAAAGCTTCATTATCCGCTCTTCGGCCGCCGGATCGAGGCCCGATGTCGGCTCGTCCAGAAAGATCACTGACGGCTTGGTGATCAATTCGACGGCGATCGAAACGCGCTTTCGCTGGCCGCCTGAAAGCTGATGAACCGGGAGATTTCGCCGTTCGGCAAGCCCGGTCACATCCAGGACCTCATCTACGATCTGCTTTATCTCCGCCCTCGAAACATCGCGTGAAAGACGCAGCTTTGCAACGTAATACAGCGTGCGGTAAACCGAAAGTTCGCGGTGAATTATGTCGTCCTGCGGCACGTATCCGATCGACTGTTTTAGGGAATCGAGAGAGCGGTAAAGATCGAGATTGTTCACCAGAACATTGCCGCTGCTCGCCGGACGCATCCCGTTCATCGCCTCCATAAGCGTTGACTTTCCGGCACCCGAAGGCCCGAGAAAACCGACGAATTCGTTTGGCTGGATAGACAGCGAGATCGAATCGAGCAACTTGATCTTCCCGCTTCCCGCACGATTTTTCACTTCGGTGCTTATATTTACCGCGTCGATCCGAGTTTTTGAGCGCGTATCGTAAACGCTTATATTTCCCGCCGGATCGACCTGCAGCATGAACGTGCCGATCTGCACGGCGTCGGTCGGCAGGATCGTTTGCCGGGAAACCCGCTTTCCGTTTATGAATACGCCGTTGGTCGATTTAAGATCGTCGATCACGATCTCCGAACCGTTTTGCAGCAGCCGGGCATGCCGTTTGGATATTTGTAGGCCGTCGAGCTTGATGTCGTTCTTTTCATCGCGCCCGATGGTCAATTGCTTGGTGTTGCCAAACGCGATCGACATTAAAAGCTGCGGCTGCTCCGAATCCTTGGACGGAAAAAAATTCGCCGCCGCATCGAGCTGTAGAACCATCGTCTGCCAGTCCGGATGATGCGCAGCTATTGAAATATTAGCGGTATGGCTCGCGATCAGGCCGCGCTGACCGGCGATGTCCGCACCGGCCGGCGGCATCCGCAAGGGCGAATTGAACCGCAAAACAGGGCCGCCCACCCCGAGCCGGACCTGATCGTTATGATAAAGCGGAGTGATGGTCGAGATCCGCTGTTCGTTGACAAGCGTACCGTTAAAGCTTTTGTTATCTTCGAGAACGTAACCGCCGGCTTCCGGCCTGATCTCGGCGTGACGGCGTGACACCGTGGTGTTATTACTTTGAAAAACGATCGAGCACCCTGCTTCGCGGCCGAGCCAGGCGCTGCCGGCGGAAAGCCTGAAAGAAGGCTTGCTCTCATCACCAACAAAATCGAGTTGTGCCGTTTCAGCTACCGGCAACTTCTGCGGCGGTGTGGAAAGATTCTGGGGCAGCGTATTCAAAACCGGAGCCGCATTTACCGGCGCGCCCAGGTTTTCCGGCGAAATGGCTGGCCGTTCAATTTCCTGGGGGGCACGATCCGGTGCAGCTTCAAACCATACGACCCGCAGCATCGGGCCGTCCGTGCCGAACTGGATCATGCTTCCTACGGCGACCGGCTGCGGCGAAGAAACCTTTTGACCGTTCAGATAGACACCGTAGCTGGAATTAAGATCGACCAGAAACCATGTTCCGCCCTGCCAACGCAGTTCGGCGTGCTTCCGCGACACCATCGGGAAGAGTTCCTTGTCAAAATGTATATCGCACTCCGAAGAATCCCGCCCGGCCAGAATTACGGGCTGGCTGAATGATCGTTCCGGCTTTTGTCCGGCACCTGCACGCTCTTCGGATAAAATGATATTCATCGGATATCGTTCGCAGTTGGCGAAACGCTGACATTTGAAAAATAAAAAGCGTAAGAAATGATCCCTACGCTTTCAACACCAAAAAATCACACGGGCCACTATTCCGGGCGAACCAGCCTGAAACCAAGTTCAACGCTTCTTTTACTGGCCGCTGTCGCGACACGGAACGTCGATGTGCTGGCGTTCGGCCCGCTGGATTTGGAATAAGCGGAACCGCCGCGCACCATTTTATGCGGCTCGGGCGGTGCCTGGATCTGGCCGCTGCTGCCCGGATACAACCACGCATCCGTGGACGTCCATTCGTAAACGTTTCCGATCAGATCGTAGACACCCCAAATATTCGGGCACGATTTAGTTCCGCCGGCACTCGTCTCGTTGCTTGGCTGATCGATAAAAGCGCATTTCGATTCAAACTTTTCGCCCCAGGGATAAAGGAATCCCTTAGCTCCGCTGCGGGAGGCGTATTCCCATTCCTGTTCCGTCGGAAGGCGGTAGGTCACGCCGTCGCGCTGAGAACGCCACTTGGCAAATGCGTTAATATCGTCGATATTTACAAAACGTACGGGTGTCCCTTCCTGGCCCGCTATCGGTTTTCCGTTGACCCAGTGATTTACGTGCGGCACGTCCGCTTTATATCCCATGCCTTGAACGAATTGATGGTATTCGGCATTCGAAACCTCGGTCTTATCCATCAGAAAACCCTTCACGGTTTCTTCATGTTCGGGGCGCTCGTTTTCGTTCCCGTCGCTGCGACCCATTGTAAACGTGCCGCCGGGGATCGGGATCATATCGGCCTTGATAGGAATCGGTGTCGAGCCTTGTGTGCCGGTCGCTGTCGGGGTCGGCGTAACGTCGGTGCCGCCGCCGCGGCTGCCTATAAAACCGGCCATGTAGGCTCCGCCGATGCCTACGCCGCCCAATGCAAACAATGCGAAAAGGCCGATCACGCCCAAAACAAGCGGCGAGACGAACCGCTTTTTCGGATGCATCGACTTGACGGCAATATCCTGCGGGCCCGTGTTCCAATGCTGGACCGAAGTCTTCATCATCTCGCCCGGATCCTGCGTGGTCGAAAAATTATGCGGCGTATTCAGCGAGGGTCTCGGGATAGCAACGCTTGAGTTGGCTGACAGCAGATCGGCCAATACCTGCTGCGGGTTGCCGTCGCATTTGACCTCGCCGACCCAATCTTCAAAACCGGCATGGCGGACGGTTACGCGGTGATTTCCGCTTTGGATGCCGTTCAGCGTTATCCAGCCGTCGTCGCGGCTCTGCCCGACCGGTACGTTGTCGACGTAAACCGTTGATTTCGGTGGATTAGTTCGAATATTGACGGCGGAAACAGGCATAGACCGGCCCGACGTCGTATGAATTCCGACCGGTGTCGGATCGATGGCGGCCCTCAATTCGGCGATCAGATGTTCGACGGATGCCGTTCGCTGTTCCTTTTCCTTTACCAAAGTGTGTCGGACGGCCTGTTCGACCTCTATCGGCAGGGAAATACCTAGTTCCGCAAACGTCGGCGGCGGGTCGCTGATATGCTTTTTCATTATCGCCGGTATCGACGAACCTTTGAAGGGCACATCGCCGGCAAGCATTTGAAACAGCATCACGCCCAAACTATAAATGTCGGAACGCGAATCCGGCTCGTCATCCGCCCACTGCTCGGGCGCCATGTAATAAGGCGATCCCATCAATCCCGTCGTCTGCGCCTGGATAAACGAACCCAAAAGCTCGCCGGATTTGATCTTGGCGAGGCCGAAATCTAGGATCTTCACAGCCTGTGACAAATTAGGCTTGTCGCTGCAGATCATGATGTTGAGCGGTTTGAGGTCGCGGTGAACGATTCCCTGATGGTGCGCTGCCCCGACACCCGCGCATATCGCGGACATGAGTTCCGTGGCACGTTCGGGCGACAAAACTTTTTCCCTCGCAAGAAGGTCGTGGAGTGATTCGCCGTCCACATATTCCATCACCAAAAATGGAATAGAACCCTGAATTACGCCGTAATCCGTCACGCCGACGACATTTTGATGGCGTATCGCTGCCGCTGCCAGGGCTTCCTGACGAAACCGTGTGACAAGCTGAGGATCGTTTCCGACCAGGTCGGGCAAGATGATCTTTATCGCAAGTTGCGTTTTCAGGAATGCGTGCCGTGCCTTGTAAACAACGCCCATCCCGCCCTGGCCCAGGCGGCATTCCAGATGATATTTCCCTTCAAGCACCGGCTCGCCCGTGATGGTGTGCATCGTCGGCATGCCGTCCTTGGGGCAGGTCGCGACATCATCGGAATAGCAATTTTTACAAAGCTGGCACTCTTTCATTTCTATTTATCTATGTAACGCAGAAATAGAGGGAGAAATCACTAGATCCATATGTTTGACATATATTAAGACTAATTTTTGCGGGATCCAAAAAATGATTTTAGTTTTTTTATGTTTTTCAATCAAGGATAAAACGATAAACGGCAACTTCGGGTTTCGCTTAGCCCTTAACTACGATACTTACAAGCCGCTTCGGAACTATGACCACCTTCACGATTTCCTTGCCGTCGGTGTATTCCCGGATCTTTTCATCGGTCAACGCCATTTCTCGAAGTTCCTCGTCGCTCGACTCCGGCGACGCCATAACCCGCGACCGCAATTTGCCGTTGACCTGCACAGGTATCTCGATCTCTTCCGCCCTGGTAAGCGACAGATCAGAATCTGGAAAACGCACGCCGTTCGCGAGCATCCCGTCGCTATTGCCCGCAAACTCCGAATAAAGCTCCTCCGCGGTGTGCGGAGCGAACGGGGCAAGCATTATGATCAAACTCACTATCGCTTCTTTCACCGCAAACACTTCGGCTTCGGACGCCTGATCGGGTTCGGCCTTGAGATCCGTGATCGCGTTCGAGAGCTCCATCAATGCCGCGACTGGTGTATTAAACTGCAAATGCTCAAGATTTTCCGTAATCC
The DNA here is from genome assembly GCA_014379075.1 of Pyrinomonadaceae bacterium. GTDB lineage: Bacteria > Acidobacteriota > Blastocatellia > Pyrinomonadales > Pyrinomonadaceae > OLB17. Next base: position 5,347 of record JACMMN010000226.1, read on the forward strand.
GCTGGATCGTCTGATGCGTCTTCTGCCGTAATTTGCGGGCCATGTCAGAACCGCCTCCGGCAGCGGGCGGCTGAAGTTCTGCATCCAAAACGCCTAAACCACCCGCTGACGCAGGTGCTACTGACAAAACAGCTTGCCATTTCCACACTATCCGCCAGACCCTTTGCAAAAACCTCACGGAACCTTCTATGCCGGATTCATTCCAAACCAGTTCGTTTTCGATCGGCGCGGCAAAAAGTATGAACAATCTCGCCGCGTCCGCACCATAGATCTCGATCATTTCATCCGGATCGACGCCGTTCCCTTTGGACTTCGACATCCGTTCAATCGCCCATTTCAGAGATGTTCCGTCCGTCGATCTCGCTCCGGTCGCCCTGCCTTTGACATCTCGCTCGACCGTCACATTCGAAGCCGGATAATAAGCACGCTTTCCGCTTTCGTCGTCGTAAAACGTTTCGCCGACGACCATCCCCTGCGCCAGAAGCCGCTTGACCGGCTCGTTGAACTTCACGAGGCCGATGTCGCGCATCACCTTCGTCCAGAACCGCGTGTAGATCAAATGCATCACGGCATGATCATCGCCGCCGATGTATTGATCGACTGGCGTCCAGTAAGCCGCCGCTTCGGGCGAGAACGGCAGTTCCGAATTTACCGGATCGAGATATCGAAAGTAATACCAGCTCGAATCGACAAATGTGTCCATCGTGTCCGTTTCGCGTTTTGCGGGTTCGCCGCATTTCGGGCAAGTCGTTTCGTAAAATTCCGGGACTTTGGCCAAAGGCGATTCGCCCGTGCCGGTGAACGGGGCCGTATCCGGCAGCCGGACCGGCAAATTCTCATACTTTTCAGGTACGATACCGCAAGTTGGGCAATAAATGATCGGGATCGGCGAACCCCAGAATCTTTGCCGCGAAACGCCCCAATCCCGAAGGCGGTAGGTCGTCGCCGCTTCGCCAAAGCCGTGCTTTTCGGCGTATACTGCCATTTCACGTTTTGCGTCTTCGGACGTCTTGCCGGACCATTCGCCGGAATCAATTAATGAACCGTAATCCGAAAAAACTTCCTCAAGCTTTGGCTGACCGCTGACCGCTGGCCGCTGACTGCCCACAATCACCTGCTTGATTTCCAGCCCAAACTTCTTCGCAAACTCGAGATCCCGCTCGTCATGCGCCGGAACGCTCATCACCGCTCCGGTGCCGTATTCCATCATCACGTAATTCCCGACCCAAACCGGCACTTCTTCCCCGCTGAACGGATTGACAGCCTTTAATCCCGTGTCGATGCCGTCTTTTTCGATTTCCGTCTCGCGATCCGCGGGTTTCAGTTTTTCAATTTTGATCTCTTTGATCTTTGCGAGGACATCCGGCGAGAATTCGCCCAAATGCCCCTGAACTATCGGATGCTCGGCGGCAGCCACGACAGCATTTACGCCGTAGATCGTATCAATGCGGGTAGTGAAAACTTTTATCTTGTCAGAACCCTCCGCGATAGCGGCTGGCTGAACATCGCCACTACTGTAGGCGGTTCTGACAGGAAATTCTACGTATGCTCCTTCCGACCTTCCGATCCAGTCCCGCTGCCGCTTCAAAACATTCGCCGGCCAGCCCGCTTCGATCTCCTTCATGTCGTCAAGCAATTGATCTGCATAAGCCGTAGTTTTTAAGAACCACTGATCAAGATTTTTCTTTGTCACCGCACTGCCGCAGCGCCAGCAGATGCCGCCGCTCGCCTGTTCGTTCGAGAGCGTGGCCTGGTCGAATTCGCACCAGTTTACCTGCGTCAATTTTTTGTACGCCAGGCCCATCTCATACATATTCAGGAAAAACCATTGATCGAATTTGTAATATTCCGGCCTATGGGCAGCCATTTGCCGCGACCAGTCGTAGCTCAAACCGAGGCGCTCCATCTGGCCGCGCATTGCCTTTATATTTTCCTCGGTCCAGTCACGCGGGTTGGCGCCGCGCTTGATCGCCGCATCCTCCGCCGGCTGGCCGAACGAATCCCAGCCGATCGGGTGCAAAACGTTAAAACCCTTCAGCCGTTTATACCAGGCCGAAGCATCGCCGACCGAATAATTCCGCACGTGCCCCATGTGCAGGTTGCCCGAGGGATAAGGCAGCATTTCGAGTTGGTAGAATTTGGGCCGTGCGTCATCGATATCGATTTCAAACGCCCGGCTTTCAGCCCATTTCTTCTGCCATTTATCTTCTATCTTTTTCGCGAAATATTTCTCGTCCATAAAAAATGAGTTCAAAGTACGGGAATCCGATGTCCAAATTCATCGGAGGCCTATCAAAAGCGTAAGTTTACCGAATAAAGGATATTCTATCCACTAAACGGCCGAAATTGTTTAACTGGTCTAAATTCGCCACGTCGTCATGAAAATCGACGAGTGGCTAGATAAGGGCGAGTTCAAAGGAGCAAAAAGTCATACTTAAATTCTATTCAGTTTACCGCGATTTGTCGAATTTATTTTGCGCCCGCATTAATTTTTGTGATATTATGTTAAGACGTTTTTGATGAGGAGTTTTACAAGAATTAAAAGCTTGATGATGAGAAAAACTTTTTTGCAGACTGTCAGGACTTGAGACGTTGAGTTGTGTTTTGGCTGTCTGCCCCGAAAATTCGGAGGTAACGCAGATGGCCAACAAAACAAACACTAATGTCGCACGCACCAAAGATAATTCAAACCAAAAAGAGAACGCATTTCAGCATTATTCCGCCCGCCGCCTTTCCTCCCGCAAATCGCAGTCAAAAGAAAATCCGTTAAACGACGATCTGATCGTGTCGCTTTCCGACGCCTACGAAAACAAGCGGGCGAGACAGGTGACGGAATGGGAGCGCAGGCAGAACGTGCAGTACGCAGCATGATTTTTGAGACGAAGAGACGCGGAGAAAACGTGGCACGAAGCCGGCTTTCCAGTAGCCCGGTTCTTGCACGTTCTCGTCGGTGCTTACTTTTTTTCCTGGTGTCCGCGTGTATCGCGGTTCAGTCTTTTGCTCAGGACACCGCTCCGCCGAACTTCACTCAGCAACAGATCGATTGGCTGCCGGTCGAGATCTATTTACAAAACCAACTCCGAACCGGGAATGTCGAGGCAAAACGTGAAGCTCTCTTTCAAATCAGAAATCTTCGCTGCGGGAAAGCGTCTCTTCTGGCCATTCCCGCGTTAACAGACAAAAGCGAAATTGTCCGAGCGACCGCCGCGTCTTCGGTCATTTTCCTGCCTGCTGACGAAGCCGTCGGCCTGCTTCTTCCCCTTCTCAATGACAAAGCCGAATTTGTCCGGCGCGAAGCCGCTTACGCTCTCGGCAAGGCCGGCAGCAATACAGCCACCGGCACGTTACTTCTAATCCTGCAAAAAGACAAGATCCTGGAAGTGCGAAATGCATCGGCCGCCGCGCTCGGCGAGATCGGCGATGTAGGCGCCGTTCCGGCTTTGACCGCGATCCTGAACAATAGGCCCGCGGACGGCGATGAGTTCCTCCGCCGCTCCGCCGCGAGATCCATCGGACAGATCGCTCAGATGATCCAATCGGGCAAAAGTAAAGTTTTGACACCGCAGAATTTCCTTCCCGATAAATTCCGGGAAATTGAAACGCGAAAATATCCCGATCTGACGGGTCAATTCCCTGCTTTCGGTCCTGCGACTGCAGAATTGATCCGCGTGCTCCAAAGCTCCTCGGAGGCAGCCGACACGCGCCGCGAGGCCGCATTCGCGTTAGGCGCCATCGGCGACCCGTCCGCCATTTCCGCACTTGCCTCGAATCTCAGCGGCACCGATCCATACTTATCGGAGATCGCCCGCGAGGCCTTGTTGAAATTCGGAAAAACGAAATGAGGATATGCCGCTTTTTCGGCCAAACACCTTCGACCAATCACCGTAATAACCTCTACCAATCCCGCCATTTTTGCTCCTGCAAGCACCTAAACATTCGACCAATCCCGTCGGCCGGCCATCTTCTTTTCTTGCTTCGCTGAATCTCGTATGGATATTGTTTTCATATATTTCCGGGGAATAGTTTAAGTGTTGATTTCAATGTCGAAGTCCCTACATTGAATGTTTTAAACGAAGTCTGCCCGGGCATTTTTAATAAAAACTGCGGTGCAAAAAAGTCAACTACCTCCGCCGCGAAATTTAACATCTTTTGCTTTGCCCGGGATTTTGATTTAATAGAACCATGAACGGAATACATCCTCAAAAAGAAGCATCCCCGAACCTTTTGGCAATGTATTCTGCGACGCGCGCCTATACCGAAAAACTCTGCGAACCTTTGGAGATCGAGGATTATATACCGCAGCCGTCCGTCGATGTTTCGCCTCCGAAGTGGAACATTGCCCATACGACATGGTTTTTCGAAGAAATGATCCTTAAGAAATTCGTGCCGGGCTATAAGGTTTTCGACGAAAATTTTGGCTTTTTATTTAATAGTTATTACAACTCGATAGGCACCCGCACGGTGCGTGACCATCGCGGCGACTTGAGCCGGCCAACGGTAAAACATGTCTTTGCATACCGCAAATATGTCGACGAAAAGATAAGCGAACTGTTGTCAAAAGAAGTCTCCGAAGAGATCGCCGGCCTCATAATTCTGGGCATAAATCACGAACAGCAGCACCAGGAACTTTTCCTGGCCGATCTGAAATACACTTTGAGCGTTAATCCGCTTTTTCCCGTTTATGATGAAAGTTTCAACGAGATCGAATGTGCTGAATCCGGTGCAAGCGGTTTCGTCGAAATAGAAGCTGGGGTATATGAGATCGGCCATTCCGGAGACGGTTTTTATTTCGACAACGAACGCGGCAGGCACAATGTATATCTGCACGATTTTTCGATGAGCCGTTATTTGGTAACAAACGCGGAATTTCTGATCTTTATAGCCGACGGCGGCTATAAGGATTTTCGCTTCTGGCATTCGGAGGGCTGGGATTGGGTAAATCAAAACCGCGTGGATTCGCCGTTGTATTGGCAGGAAAAAGACGGCGAATGGCTTAATTTCACGCTTGGCGGACTGCAAAAATTGCACTTGGACGCACCGGTTTCACACCTGTCTTTTTACGAAGCCTCGGCATTCGCAGAATACAAAGGAATGCGGCTTCCAACGGAGCTTGAATGGGAAACGGCGAGCGGCGGGTTCGATTGGGGATTGCGCTGGGAATGGACGGGCAGCGCCTATCTGCCTTATCCGGGCTTTTCCAAACCGGCAGGAGCCGTCGGCGAATACAACGGCAAATTCATGATCAATCAAATGGTCCTGCGCGGATCATCGATCGCCACTCCGCCAAACCACAGCCGCAAAACATATCGAAATTTCTTTCATCCGCATCTGCGCTGGCAGTTTACGGGATTAAGATTGGTTAGATAATTCAGATTCCCAATGCAAGATTTAGAAGATCGGAATCGATAATTCAGATACTATGCAGACATCGACCTCCATAAAACAAAGCACTTTCGCCAAAGACATTCTGGCCGGGCTGACATCTACACCAAAGTCAATATCCTCAAAATATTTCTACGACGACGAGGGTTCGCGGCTGTTTATGGAAATAATGAAGCTGCCGGAATACTATCTGACGAAGTCGGAATTCGAGATATTTTCGGAGCATACGGCCGAGATATTCGACGCATTTACATCCGACGCGTCGGAATTCGACCTTATCGAACTCGGAGCGGGCGACGGTACAAAAACGGCTGTTTTGATCGATCATTTCCTTAAGCGAAATGTCGATTTCACGTACACGCCGATCGATATTTCAAAGGAAGCTTGCGACGCTCTTTCAACCAAGTTCAAGGCCAGGTTTCCGGAGCTCAAGATCGAAACACAGAATGGCGATTATTTCCAGATCCTTGAATCGCTGAAAATCAAATCGTCCCGCCGAAAGATTCTGCTTTTCCTGGGCTCGAACATCGGCAATTTCAACCGCGAACAGGCAGTAGATTTTTTCAAGCAGCTGCGGCAGGTAATGCACGATAATGATCTACTGTTCGTCGGTTTCGACCTACAAAAGGATCCGCATGTAATTCTGAATGCATACGACGACGCACAGGGCGTCACCGCGGCCTTTAACCTCAATCTATTGAATCGTATTAACCGCGAACTCGGTGCAAATTTCGACCTTAGCAAATTTTCGTATTACGCCATGTATCGCCCGGTCGAGTGTGCGGCGCGGTCGTTTCTGATAAGCCGCGAAAAACAAACTGTCTCTATCGAAGCCCTAGATCGCAGCTTCGATTTCGATCAGTGGGAAGCGATCTTTATGGAGATATCTCAGAAATACAGCCCCGTACTAATAAAAGAGATAGCGGGTGAAAGCGGCTTTGCGATCGATATCACTTTCTATGACAACAAAAATTATTACTGTGATTCGCTTTGGCGTCCGATTTAGGTTCAGAGTTCAGTTGGGTCCTTCGTTGCGAAAGGCACGATAAACGTGAACTCAGAACTTTTATGAACTTCAAGATTCTACGTTTCGAAATCATAGATTCAACAAACACGGAGGCCATAAAGCAAGCAAAACTCGGCGCCGACGAGGGCGTTTGCATTGTGGCCCGCGAACAAACCGCTGGACGCGGCCGGCACGGGCGAACGTGGAATTCGGCTGCAGCTAACGGTCTGTACTTCAGCATCGTATTGCGGCCAAGCCTCAAAATGCGGTTTCTTCCGCTCGTAACATTGATGATGGGTGTTGCTGTCCACGATACGCTCATTGAATTGGGCATTAAACCTGACATAAAATGGGTCAACGATATCCTCGTCAATGAAAAAAAGATCAGCGGAATACTCGCCGAGACCGTTGATACGTCGAAAGGCCTGGCGGTGATAGTGGGCGTCGGAATTAATTTAAGGTCATCCAACTTCCCACCCGAGATAGCTGATATTGCTACATCTGTAAAGACAGAAATAGGCAAATCGATAACAAGTGAAGAGATTTCCGTAATCCTGACACGTTTCCTCGGATATTTTTATGATATTTTGTCCGGGGAAAACGGGCCGCACGAAATTCGCAGTGAATGGCAGAAGCGCTCATCCTACGCCGTCGGAAAAAATGTGCGGATCGTATTGGAAAATGAGGCGATCACAGGTGTAACGGATGGTTTGGAAGTCAATGGCGCCCTTCGGCTAAAGACACCGAAAGGTGAGTTAAAGGTGATTCAGGCCGGCGATGTCGAGCAGTTGAGGCCAAATCCTTCGGGATGACGTGGTTGAAGACGATTGAACTTTCGTATTGAAGTTTATCCCGCAAGCGTGTAACTTGTACTAAAGCATCTCGCCTGGAATTTTTATGAGCAATGAATTTGATTTTAAAGCCGATTTCGACTTTGACGAGGATTTTTCCGAGGAATTGGCTGATTTCGAGGATTTTGACGAAGATCTGGACGACGTTATTGTACGGACTGCCGTCCTGCAAAAGAATAATATGGTCGCTCTTCTATGCATAAAAAGCGCATCGGAGGGTGCCGCGATCTGTCGTGTCGATCCGCGTGAAAATAACCCGGCTGTGCAGATCTACGACGATCCGATCAAAGCGCTCGAATGGTACACCAAAAGTTTGAAGACCAGCCGTAGAAATGGCTGGAATATTGTCTACGACGGACTTCCGCTGCAAGGGTAGTTATCTTAATGCACAATTGAAAATGGAAAGTGGAAAATGAAAGATTGTCCAATTTTCATTCTCAGTTTCCAGTTATGCTTTTAGCTGTTGACATAGGCAATTCCTCCATAAAGTTCGGCATTTACGACAGCGAGACTCTCCTACACAAATTCTCAATTCCTACCAACCGGAATTCTTCCTCCAAAGAAATCAAACAAACGATCGGCAACGAACTTAATCGGGGAATCACACACGCTATTGCAAGTTCCGTCGTTCCTGAAATCGAGAAAGCTTTACGTGAATTTTGCTCTGAGCATCTCGGCGTTAACCTTGTTATTGTCGATAACACTTTTGATTTCGGCATGAAGATCAATTACGATCCCGTCTCAAGTGCCGGAACAGATCGCCTTATTGCCGCTTTCGCGGCCGCGCGGAAATACGGTAAGCCTTGCATTATATGCGATTTTGGTACTGCAGCAACGATAGACGCCGTTAGCTCTAACGGCGAATATCTCGGCGGCATAATCGCTCCGGGAATGGCTGTCATGGCGGAAGTTCTTCATCTTAAAACGTCCAAGCTGCCGCGGGTCGAGATCGCAAAACCCGACAAAGTTATCGGCAATTCGACGGTCGGATCAATTCAGTCTGGAATTTTCTACGGTTATATCGGACTGGTTGACGGAATTATCAGGCGAATGATCGGCGAACTCGCACTGCCACTCCAGGAAACGGGTGTTTCAAATGAAAAATTGCGTATAATTGCGACCGGTGGATTTGCCCGATTGATCGCTGATAATTCTCAAGTGATCGAAATTGTTGACGAAAACCTTATGCTTGATGGACTACACTTCGTCTATAAACAGGTTTTCCCTGACGATGAACTTAGTAGCAACAGGCTTCTTGGTTAGCATCTACGCCAACTAAAGATCGAACGCCAAACGTTGCCGAAATATGGGAACCTTGGTCACATGGCCTAGAGTGTAGTCGCCAAAAACTTAGGTGTCTTTCTTGCTTTCGTCATTTGCTCGAACGCATACGCAATCTTAATCAATACCGGCTCAGAGAATGCACGGCCGAAAAATGAGATACCCGCCGGCAATCCCTGAATATACCCGGCCGGAACGGTAATGTTAGGATATCCCGAAACGGCCGCTAAACTCGAACTTCCAAAATATCCGCAATCGCCGCCTACGAGATCGGTCATCCATGCGGTGCCGCCCGAAGGCGCCACTATCGCATCGATCTTGTGCTTGTCCATAACTGCATCGATTCCCTGCTCCTGCGTCATTAGCTTACTTTGCAGTAACGCAATTTGATACGCTCGTTCGTTAAGATCGCCTTTGGCGTCGGCTTGAATGAAAATTTCCTGGCCAAAAAACGGCATTTCCTTGTCGGCGTTCTTTTCGTTGAAAGCGATCAAGTCTTTCAAGGTCTTATATTGCCCTCCTCGGCGTGTAAGATATCTATTGAGACCAGCTTTGAATTCATAGAGTAAAACCTCGTATTCCGCATCGTCAAAAGCCCGAAGTTTTGAAAATTCGATATCGACCAACGTCGCTCCACCGTCTTTCAATACTTGCAATTGCGGCTCGATAAGCTTGTCGACCTTGGCGTTTCTTCCAAAATATTGACGTGCAACGCCGATCTTCACCCCTTTCAAACCGTCTTTTTGCAGGAATTGCGTGTAATCTTTTTTCTCTTTTGCCGCTTGCGACGTGATCACATCACTGATGTCCATTCCAACCAACACAGTCAAAAGCGCAGCAGCATCCGCCACTGTTCTCGTCATCGGTCCTGCCGTGTCCTGGCTGTGAGCAATCGGAATTATTCCCGAACGCGAGATCAGGCCGAGCGTCGGTTTTATCCCGACAATACCGCAGGCCGCCGCCGGACAAACGATCGATCCGTCGGTTTCCGTTCCGACCGCGATTGCCGCTAGATTTGCAGCGATTGCGACTCCGGAACCTGAACTTGAGCCGCAAGGATTTCTGTCGAGAATGTAGGGATTATGCGTCTGCCCGCCGCGGCCCGACCAGCCGCTCGAAGATTTTGTCGAACGAAAATTCGCCCATTCGCTCAGATTCGTTTTTCCCAGAATCACAGCACCGGCATCCCGTAGCTGTTTAACAATGAAAGCATCCTCTTTAGGCACCGGAGCGTCGATCAATGCAAGGCTTCCGGCCGTCGTTTTCATTTTGTCGGCAGTGTCGATATTGTCCTTCAATAGGACGGGAATACCGTGTAGCGGGCCGCGAACTTTTCCGCTTTTGCGTTCGTCGTCGCATCGCCCGGCGATTTCCAATGCGTCGGGGTTAAGTTCGATAACAGAGTTTAATTTCTTATCGATGTCGCCGATCCGCTGCAAATATTTCGCGGCGATCTCTTTAGATGACATCTCGCCTTTCTGCATCGCGGATTGAAGTTCGATTACGGTTTTTTCCTCGAGATCGAAGCCGTTCGTTTTGTTCTGAGCAAATATATTGCTTCCGTGACCCATGATCGCTCCGGCCGCCCCGAGCGCGGTCAGTTCCAAAAAATTGCGGCGGTTGAATGTTGTCATTACACTCCTCCTAAAAAAATTGTTATAAGTCCCTCAATCTGCTGCAGAGGCCCGACCTTTATAAACGGCGTGAGCGGCAAGGTGTAAGAAAGCCCTTTTCCAATCGGTCGGATCTTGCAACTTAAAATCACACTTTAACGGTCAAATAACCGCGTCATTTCAGCAAAGTTCTCGGCTTTATCCTCACTAAAATCGCATGCTTTTGCACGCCACGTCCAGTTGTCGCCCGTGGAACCGGGCAGATTCATTCTTGCGGTATTATCCAAGCCGAGCAGATCCTGCATCGGCACGATCGCAATATCCGCAACTGACGCCAAGGCCGCCCGTATAAAGTCCCAATTGATTTCCTTACCGTTCGATCGGAAATATCTGCGGCAATGATCAGCCTCGCCGCTTTGGTTTTTCCGTTTCCTCGCTCTCGCTTTGTACCAGCCGACAACGGTGTCGCTGTCGTGCGTTCCGGTGTAGACGACCGCATTCTGTATAAAATTATGCGGCATGTGCAGGTTATTCGAATCGCCGCCAAAAGCAAACTGCAGGATCCGCATTCCGGGCAGCCCGAAATCGTCACGTAACCGTTCAACCTCTTGCGTAACTTCGCCGAGGTCTTCGGCAATCAAGGCCAGATCGCCTAAGACGTACCGCAGGGTTGAAAACAGGTCTTGTCCCGGTACCGGTACCCATACTCCATTTGTCGCGGTTTTATCCTTCGCGGGAACTTCCCATGCTCTGATCAGCCCAATGAAATGGTCGATTCGAGCGATGTCGAACATTTGGAGGTTAAACCTCACGCGCTCGATCCACCATTTAAATCCGTCATTTCGCATCTTGTCCCAGTCGTAAACCGGACTTCCCCAGAGCTGTCCCGTGCTGCTGAAAGCATCGGGCGGTACTCCCGCGACAACGGTAGGCTTACCATAATCATTTAGCTTGAACTGATCCTGATTGCACCAAACATCGCACGAATCGGACGTCAAATATATCGGTATGTCGCCGATGATCTGAACGCCCTTTTCGTTTGCGTAACTTTTTAAGTCATTCCATTGTTTAAAAAATATGAACTGATAAAATTTTTGGGCGAACGTTTCGTCGTCAAATTGCTTGCGCGCGCTCGTAAGTGCGTCAAGATCGCGACGCTTCAATCCTTCATCCCAATCAGTCCAGGAAGCGTAGTTGTTTTTAAGCTTAATAGACTGAAAAAGCGAATAATCTTCTAACCAAAAAGCATTATCTTCACAGAATCGGTGAAAACCTGCGATAACAGTATCGTCGGTAGTCTGTTTAAATTTTTCAAATGCCTTGATCAAAAGATCGTTCTTGAAGGCAATAGCATTTCCGTAGTCAACTTTGTCAGCAGCAGGCGAATGTTCCGGTTCCGACAAGAGACCATCTCGCACAAGATATTCGGGCGAAATAAGGTAAATATTTCCCGCGAAAGCCGAGTAGCATCCATACGGCGAATTGCCGTAACCGGTCTGCCCGAGCGGAAGTATCTGCCAGTATTTCTGCCCTGCGGATTCCAGAAAATCGACAAAACGAAACGCCGAATCGCCGAAATCACCTATACCAAAAGGTGAAGGAAGCGATGTAATGTGCAGCAGAATTCCTGAAGCTCTCGGAAATTTCATTATTTATTTTATTTCCAGACTTTCGTTGATGGTTAGAACTTTTATCTTATCCGTCAGGCTTAATTCCCCAGCCTCTTCTAATAACGCCCGCAGCGGCTCGTTCGGCGGCTCATCCGACAGATTAAATCGTCCGAAATGCATTGGTACCATCGTTTTGGCGCCTGAATCCTGGAACGCTTTGATCGCATCACCGGGCGAGTTGTGGTTCGCCTCCATGAACCAACGCGGCTCGTACGCTCCGATGCCGATCAGAAAGTAATCGATCTTCGTGAATAGTTCGCCCACCTCTTTATAATGCCGCCCGTATCCGCTGTCGCCGCCGAAATAAATGGTCGCCGTATCGCTTTGAATGACGTAGCCGCCCCAAAGACGCTTGTTCATATCGAACAGCCCGCGTCTGGACCAATGCCGCACCGGAACAAAGAAAACTTTCACATTTTGATTCGGAAGGTCGAATTGCTGAAACCATCCGGCGGTTCGAACACCGTTCGTTTCCGTTTTCCAATCGTTCAAAATA
>JACMMN010000227.1 GCA_014379075.1 Pyrinomonadaceae bacterium
ATTCCCTTTTCGTCCGAAGAAGATGAGGAAAACTCGGCTTTGCATACGCTCGAACAATTCCTGCACAAACCGGTCGCGTTTATCATTTTGCCCATATTTGCCCTGGCGAATACCGGAATTATTATAGGCAGCGATTGGTTTTCCGGCCTCTCGGAAACAAACAGCCTCGGCATAATCGCCGGCCTCGCCGCGGGAAAACCGCTCGGCATTACGCTGGCGTGCCTAATAGTTGTCGCCGCCGGCATCTGCCGCCTGCCGCCCGATCTCAACTGGAAACACATCTTCGGCGCCGGACTCCTCGGCGGGATCGGCTTTACGATGTCTATATTTATCACCAATCTCGCATTCACCGACGAAGCGGGCATAATAAACGCCTCGAAAATGGCGATCCTCCTAGCCTCCCTAACAGCCGGAACGCTCGGCTTCCTCTGGCTGAGATTAGCGGGCAAAGCGAATGAGTAATGGTAAAACGTGAATTATAAGAAATTCAATCCACGTTCGATTTATTAAAGCGATAAATCGAGACGCTAAAAATCAAAGCGAAAGCCGAGTCGAATATCACGCGGACGATATGCGCGAGTCGGCACCAGAAAATTGTTCTCAAATGTTTCCAAGCCGTTCGTCAGCAAAATTGTCGAGCCGATCGGCGGTGCAGTAGCAGCAGTTACTGACGGCCGCTGGACTCCGAAGGTAGAATAATCAATAAAGCCCGAACCAAAGCTGAGAACAACGGCGTTGAAGACGTTGCCGATCTCAACCGTTGGACGAAGTCTCATCCGTTCGCCGAATTTAAATTCTCTGGTCATATTCAAGTCGAATATGTAGAGTGGAGGCCCGTTGCCGGCATTTCTGGGTAAGTTTCCACCGTTTGCTCCAATGGGCTGCAAGGAGAATTGCGAAAGTAATTCCGCCGGAACGGGTGAGCCAGGTTTTCGCCATTTGATATCTTTTGTATCTCCGCTGAAATTCACACGATCGTTGCTTAGGTCATCGAGATTTCGGTCAATGCCGCTGTAGCTCAAATTGAACGGGGCCGAGCTTCCGTACCGGAAGAGAGGCGAAAGCTTTAATTTTCCTAGCCAGGATGGCGTCTCGAATGTTGCGGAAAACGCAAAACGATGCCGCCTGTCCTGCAACGCCCTCGACCATTCACGATTAAAATCTCCGTTAACCTCCGCGTCGGATGTATTGTTTAAGCCATCGTCCTTCAAGCTTGCAAGTGTATATACCGCGCGGAAATTCCCACGAAAACCGAGGCCGAACGTTTTTTGACGGCTCCGGAGTTCCAAAATCAATCCCTGATAGGACGACTTTCTTACCGAACCTAACAGTTCCTGTTGATTCTCATTGCTCAAATTCGGGTCAACATTATAGCCGGGCTTAAATATCTTCACCGCCTCCAAAGCAAGGCCGATAGGCGCACTTGCCGCGGTGCTAGGATTTGTCGTGTTCAAGTTAACCGTACAGGGCGATGCGGCCGAACATGTTCCCGTAGATATGCCAACATTATCGTTTGTCGGACCCAGAACGTATCTGAAATTGCCGGTACTTATAGATTGCAAATACTCCGTCCAGGACTGAAAATTGGTTCCTAACCTCGAATTAGCAAGGCCTAAGTTTGGTGAATTCGGATTCGACTCTCCCCAAAGGCGGACGGTTTTATTCCAGGTGTAATTTGCTTCAAAAACAAAGCCCTTCCCTATCTCCCGCTCGAACCCAATATTAAATTGGTAGCTCTCTGGAATTTTCAATGTCGACGTATCTACCAAACGAGTCAGAAAGCCGTCGAAGCCGCTGAACCCGTCGCCCGCAATACCGCCATTTGCAACCAAAACCGGGTTAATAAAATTACGCAATTCCTGAGCTGACGCGAACTTTCTGGGAAACTGTGCGGAAAAAGCGCGCATTACCGCCAATCTGGTCGCCGTGCCGGAGATATCCGCTGAATCGAACAGGTCTTGTTGTCCGCTAACCAGAAAATCATCGATAGTGCGCAGCAAGACCCGGTTGTAAAAAATACCCGCTCCGAAACGGATCACCCCTTTACCCTTCTTGAACGGATCCCAGGCAATCCCTATTCTCGGCCCTACGTTATTATTATCCGAAAGAATCGTTTCCCGTTCATACCGTGCTCCGATACTCAAGGTCAAATTCTGCGCAAGACGCATTTCATCGTTCAGGAAAATACCCCAATATGTATTTATGATGTCCGAACTCGTTCCGAAATTTTGACGGAAACGCGTCGATTGATTGAGTAGATAATTCTGAACACCCAGGTAGCTGACAGTAGCCGGGGCACAAGGAGCAGGAGTACATGGGCCCGTGAAGTTTGCGGTAGTGACACCGGTTCCCGAGTTTCCGAAGTTGTAAGTCCCGGTAGCGTCGGTGGGGTCCAGGTTTTGCGAATTTATCCGTTGAAAATCGAATCCGCCCTTAAAAGTATGTTTTCCGGCAACCACCGTCAGTGAGTCCTGAAACTGGTATCGATTCTCTTTCCGTTTAGCGGCAAAGATTCCGCTGGCCGTGAGTGAGGCCGAAGAGTTGCCTGCAATCAATGTCCTGCCCGTGAATGTCGAAGTCGTCGGGTCCGCATAGGTGATCAAAACGACCGGATCATCCGGGTTTTTGGTTTCAAAACTTGGTTTGTACGTTGACCATTGAAAACGAAACTGATTTACCACTTTTGCCCCAAAAACGTGATTATCCGTAAAGTTGATAGCATCGGTATTTCCACTTGTTCCCTGTAGAGCTTCTTCAAGTTTAGTCGTAGATTCAATATTCTGACGCTGGTTTCGTTTTCGCCCTAGCTGCCAGCCAAGAGTCACATCGTTGTTCTCGAACAACTTATGGTCTATGCGTGCAGTGAGTGCATTTCTCTGATTCGGCGTCGATACAAGTTTGGAATACGGAAGCATAAAAGCAGCACCGCCATTTGAACAATTTGAATTCGACGTCGAAAGGAAGTTTTCGCATACCTGAGGGCCGCCTGTTGAAACTGGTAAATTGAAACGGAGATTGGTGCCGGCGGGAACATACGTATTGATCAGCGTCGTGTCCAGTAGATTCAGGTTTTCATAAGCGATCGAGAAAAAAGTCCGGTTAGTACCGTCATATATGGATTTTCCCTCGCCAAAGGGAAGAATGACCGGCCCGCTAAAAGTAAACCCCGGATTGTATTCGGTGAACGGGAGGCGTTCCAGCGGATCACGCAAAACGGTTAAAGTGGTTCCTAAAAGCGTAGTATTAGTCGCCGTCCCGGTTCCGCCATTATAGCGATACACATTATCTGTCTTGTAAAAAGTCGAGTTGTTATAATAGGTGTTCGCGTTCAAATCGTCAGCTCGAAAGAACATAAAAACCCGGCCGCGAAATTTATTCGAACCGGATTTTGTCCGCAGGTTAATACGCCCGCCCGATGCCCGGCCGTATTCTGCAGAGAACTGATTTGTGATTACCTGCACTTCGGCAATCGATTCGAGGGATGGTTGAAATCTGTCGCTGGCTGCCCGGTCATCGTTATTGTCAAGGCCGTCAATGGTTATGTTGTTCGAATAAGAGGCTCCTCCGGAAAGCGAGAAGTTGCCCTGCTCGGTCGGAGGCTGACGATTCGCGGCATTTCGATCCTCAGCCAGATCGCGTGTCGATAGCGCCTCTTCGGAAGTTCCGCCGAGTGTTAGGACCAGATCGAGAGCGTTGCGGGAATTATTTGGGATCTCTTCGATCTCGCGTGCGGTGATGGTACCGCCGACTATGGTGCGGGTTGTATCGACGAGCGGGGTGTCGTCTTCGGTGACGGTGACGGTTTGCTGGGCGGTAACGCCGGCGGGTACGAGTTGAAAATCGGACTGGACGTTTTGGCCGGAAACCGTTTGGATATCGATCTTTTCCTGCGCGCCGAAACCGCTTGCCGAAACCTTTAGCTTGTAGATGCCGGGTTTTAATTCGATGATGCGGTAGCGGCCTTCATCGCCGGTCATTACCGTGCGTTCGACGCCGGACTGGACTTCGGTTGCGGTGACGGATGCCCCGACGACCGCGAGGCCGTTGGCGTCGGCGATCCTGCCGGAAAATGTTATGTCGTCAAGATCCTGGGCGGCCGCCGCAAAACACAATACGAACATCGAAAAGCCGGCAAGGACGAGCCTTCCAAATAGATTTTTCATCTCACTACTCCTGAATTGTAAATCTTGGAACGGGATTGAACGAAGTGATATTAGCCTGAAACGCGTGAGGATGCAAAAGAGGGTGGCAATTAGCAGTTAGCAGTCGGCAAATCAGCGATTCCACTACTGCTGTGGATTGCACAAGACCTCACTAACGGTCAGGCTTCTGCCAAGAAAGCGTCACCTTTCACTGTAAAATATCCTCTTCGTCGGTTGATATTTCGGTGTATTGGACGCGGCGATAGCGGGAAATTGGGATCAGAGCATCAGTTTGGTTGAAGGTTTCGACCTGTTGCGAGAATTCGCCGGCGTGGGTTTTGAGGTATTCGAAAAAGCGTTCGAATTCACGCTGCATCGACGACATTTTTTCGCGCATGTTGAGGATGATCTCGACACCGGCGAGGTTTACGCCGAGGTCGCGGGTGAGCGAGAGGATTATTTCAAGGCGTTCGAGATCGCCGTCTTCGTAAAGACGCGTGTTACCGATCGAGCGCGATGGTTTCAACAGGCCTTCGCGTTCGTAGAGACGCAAGGTCTGAGGGTGGATATCGTAAAGCTCCGCCACCGCGCTGATCGTATAAGTTTTTACTCGCTTCTTCATTTTTCCAACGTTCTGAGTTCACGCTTCAGCGTGTCTTCATTTTGAAGCAAAAGACACGCTAAAGCGTGAACTCAAAACATTCTATTCAAGTCCCATAATTTTTCTAGGATTCTCGGGATTTAATTTTTCAAACTGCCGCAGAACTTCCTTCGTTTCTTCAGAGATCACCTTAGGCAGCGTTACCTTCACTTCAATAAACTGATCTCCACGCAAGGTAGGGTTTCTAAGAGACGGAAAGCCTCGTTCGCGAAGGCGAAATTTCTGGCCCGATTCAGTGCCAGGCGGAATTTTCAGCTGCGCCTTGCCTTCGACGGTCGGAACCTCGATCTTTGTTCCAAGAGCCGCCTCTGGAAGACTAAG
>JACMMN010000228.1 GCA_014379075.1 Pyrinomonadaceae bacterium
TCGGCATCAATAAGCCCGGATACCTTCGTCGGAAGTCGGGGACGAACGTATCGCGGTAATATTTTGTTTCATCCTCCGCAGTGATAACGACAAAGGACCGAAACCGAAAATCCAGATACTTGTCGATTGCTACTCGCTGACTGATTATACGCTCGAAGTTGTCGTCTTTTACTGAGGTGAAGCCAACTGAAATCAAACGTTTTTCAAATTCAGCCGTGCTCGGAAAATATGAAAGGATCTCGGCGATCTTGTCGGCGATCTCTTTTTCCGTCGGCGCCGAGCGGGGAAGTCTTTCCGCCTCGAGTGCGAATAATCTTTGGTTTATTAACAGCTGCAATGCCCGGTTGAGATCTTCAGACGTTGCTGGATTGAGAGAGATATTAGGCTGGAGGGCAAGTTGCCAACGAAGATCCGAATAGGTTATCAGTTCAGTTTTCACTCCGTCATCTACGGTCGCAACTATCTTATCGACTACGGTCTGAGCCGGGACGACGTTAGAAAATGCTGTCAGAACCGCGGCCAAAAATACGACAAACAAACCCGCTCCAAATCGTTGTGTAAATATACATTTCATAAGAGGATATATTGATTTTTGCGTGAAACTCCAACGGAGTCAAATCAATAATAAAGTGTTGAAACCGTTGACAAAATGGTTAAAAACGTTTTTAATTAGAAAGGAAGTTAATACACTTCTTTTCTGTCATTTCATCAGTCTCACCTTTTCCTGGGTCATTGCAAACTTCCTATCAAACGGCGTTTGGAAACTAGAATGTCATTCCCTTCTGCAGTAAAAAAACAGAGCAGGTTGTTTTCCCAGTCAGGTGGAAACGGCGATTCTTCCACCGAACTGAGATTCATCTCAGATCTGGGAAGAAGCCTGCTTTTCACGGTACATCCGAAAAAAGTTGCGAGCCGCGTCGCCGACGCAATTCAGCACGGTGTCCAGGCTGAAGTTTGCGCCTTTATGGCAGAGCTCGAAAACATCGGCGTAGTCAGCTGTTCTTTTGATGAAAAGGGCGAAATGGATCCCCGGTCGTTTGAAAAATCGAAATTCGAAAAATGGCTGGAGCTGCTGCCGCCGCAGGTGGGCCACAAGCAGGAGGATCCGGCTGAATTCTTATTGAGCGGAAAAACGCATAAGCTCGAATATGTTTCTCCGCTGCACATCAATGGCGAGATCAAGGGTGCCATCGTTGTAGGATTCTCGAAAAAGCAGGATTTCAACGACGCGAAAGGCAGTCTTATCGATGCGGCTACGCAGATGGCCGCAATGAGCGTCAATCTTTCGTCGCATTACGAAGCGGCCATTAACAACTCGATAAACCGCGCAAAAGAAGAACACCGCAGATTTACGGAGGCGGTTTTGGACGCTCTGCCCGTCTCTTTGTATGTGGTGGACCGCGATTTCCGCATCGTCACTTGGAATCGTCATCGCGAGATCGGATCGAAGGGAATTCCGCGGGAATCGGCTATCGGACGGAATGTTTTCAATGTACTGGCACGCTATCCCGAGGGGCGGGTAAAGCAGGAGTTCGAAAGGGCGTTTCGCACTGGCAAGATCGAACGCATAGAGCAGCAGACGGCGGCCGATGACGGTTCAATGCAGCACTGGATGGTAAGTAAGGTTCCCATGAAAGACCCCGAATCCGGTGAGGTCACACATGTGATTACGGTCGGCGAAGATGTTACGGCGAGGGTTGCGGCTATTCACGCAGTCGGCAGGGCTGAAAAGCTAGCGGCGGTCGGACGCCTTGCTGCTGGTGTCGTTCACGAGATAAACAATCCCTTGGCGACGATTGCCGCTTGCGCTGAGGCTCTCGAACAAAGAGTTGAGGAGGGAGTTTTCGAAGGTCTGGACGCGATCGACGATCTAAACGAATACCTTGGCCTGATCAAGAGCGAAGCATTCCGATGTAAATCCATCACGACTGGACTGCTTGACTTTAGCCGTATAAGAACCGGCAACAGGCATCCGCTCGACTGCGGAGAAGTAATAAGATCGTCCGCAAATCTTGTTTCGCACCAGAAACGCGGCGAAAAGATCGACATTGAGATCGAGATAGCGGATGACCTTGCTCTATTGAATGCGGATGGCGGCCAGATCCAGCAGGCGGTTATTGCCCTGTGCACGAATGCGATCGATGCAATGCCCAAAGGCGGGACTCTGACGATGCGTGCCGCGACTCACTCCAATCGCGTCGCGATCGAGATCGAAGATACCGGCGTAGGCATCCCTCAGGAGGACCTCTCCAAGATATTCGAACCCTTCTTTACAACCAAAGAGGTCGGCGAAGGCACCGGACTTGGGTTGGCCGTCTGCTACGGGATCATTACCGATCATGGCGGACGCCTCAGCGTTCGTTCCAATGTCGGGAAAGGAACGACTTTTACAATTCTTCTCCCGATCACGGCTCAAGTGCCGTAATACTGCTCAACGCTCCCGCAATTTTGTACTCCACAAAAATGATATGGCAAAACTATTGGTAGTTGACGACGAAAAGAATCTTCGTCTTGTCGTTCAAAAAGAACTTACACGGCAGCACCACGAGGTCGAAACGGCACCCGACGGTGAAGCTGCGTGGGAGGCACTCGAAGCCCGTGATTTTGACGTTCTCTTGTGTGACATCAATATGCCGCGTTTGGACGGCATCGGCCTGCTCCGCCGCCTGCGCGAAAAGGTTCAGAATCCGCCCGAGGTTATCATGCTTACCGGACAGGGAACGGTGGAGACGGCTATCGAGGCGATGAAGCTTGGAGCCTATGACTACCTTACAAAACCATACCGGATTACGGAATTAGCTGTTCTGGTTACGCAGGCTGCCGAAAAGCAGCAGCTAAAAGTCGATAATCAGCGGCTTCGCGCCCAGATTCAGCGTTCGAATATAAACCTGCCCGAAATAATTGCGGAATCACCGCAGATGAAGGAAGTTTTGCGTCTCGCGCGGCGTGTGGCTCCGGCGGATACGTCGGTTCTGATCACAGGCGAATCAGGTGCGGGCAAAGAGCTTATCGCCCAGGCGATCCATCGTCTCAGCCCGCGAAGCGACAAAACGTTTATCGACCTGAACTGCGCCGCTCTCCAGGACACACTTTTAGAATCGGAACTTTTTGGGCACGAGGCAGGGGCGTTTTCGGGCGCGAGGGCACGAAAGCTGGGCCTTTTCGAACTCGCGCACGGCGGCACTCTTTTCTTGGACGAAGTAATGGAAATGCCCTCGCAGCTCCAATCGAAGCTTTTGCGGGCTCTGGAAACGCGTTCGTTCTTCCGCGTCGGCGGAGTAAAAAAGGTCGAGGTTGACGTCAGATTGATCGCGGCCACAAACCGCGACACAGATCGTGCCGTTGCCGAAGGCGTTTTCCGTGCCGATCTGATGTACCGCATCAACAGTTTTGAGATCAATATTCCGCCTTTACGCGAACGCCGCGAGGATGTCGAACCGCTCGCCCGGCATCTGCTGGAAAAGATAGCGGGAGTAAATGCCCCAGAGCTGACTCAGCCTGTCCTGGATGCCCTGAGCGCGTATTCGTGGACCGGGAATGTACGTCAACTGCGAAATTGTCTGGAACGCGCCGTGCTTTTAGCTGACAACAACCGCATAACGATCAAAGAATTGCCGCCGGAGGTGGTTTACCGCACCGAAAAGGCCAACGTATCGGTCAGCTATAACGCGCCGCAGCCGAACGGCATTGGTTCGTTTCAAAATGCCTCGCCGACAAATCTACGAGACGCGGAGCGGCAGCAGATCCTAACCGCTCTTGAGAAAACGGGCTGGCACAGAGGCAAGACTGCTGAATTGCTTGGAATATCTCCATCCACACTCTACCGGCGACTAAGAGAATACGATCTGGAAGTTAGATGATAAGCGAGGTCTACGACATGAAAAACTTACGTCCGATATTTCTTTTACTTTCCGTTTTGTTACTCGTAAGTTCAAGCTTTTCGCAACGAAAAGTTGAGGGAAGAGTGATCGAAATCATGGACGGCAAAACCGTGGTGATCGAATTGCCGAGCGGAAATTTGACGGCAGTGATTCAATACATTGAAATTCCGGAACCGGAACAGCCGCTCAACCAGGTCGTCAAGGAACATCTCAGCAAGCTGGTTCTCGGTAAACTTGTCGATTTTCATCCGCTAGGGTTTTCGCCGAAAAAGACCGTTGGACAATTGTATCTCAAAGGCCTCGATATCGGACAGCAAATGGTGCGCGACGGTGCGGCCTGGCACGCCCCGGTAAACAAAACGGGCCAAACCGATGCTCAAAGCCAGCTCTACGAAACCAATGAGGCACAGGCCAAAGCCGAAAAGAGGGGAATCTGGTCGATGCCGGGTCTAAAACCGGCATGGCAATTTCGCTCCGATAGAGATGAGACTCTTCGACGTGCTGAAAGAGTAACATCGACTGGAACCAGCGAAAAGGTTTACGAAGCAAGGCCAGAATCAAAACGCCCGTCAATAGCCGCCGCAAAAACACGACCGGGTATGTGGTCCGATTCGAATCCCAAGTTAAAGAATGCCGCGGCCTTGTTAAACGGATACAACGCTCAAACCCGTATGGGTTACATCGCGACGCCGCCGCTGGGAATAACGGAAGCGACTGAGGTTGAACACAAGACGGCGGTCGACATTACCTACCTTTACAAAGAAGACGAGAAAAAAGGCAGAAAAGGAGTATATGTCGTTGGCGTGGTATCGATTTCCAAAGAGTGGCGGTTTCTTAAATTCAACGATCTGATAGTAACGGTCGATGATAAGAAAATTGTAGTGGGCAAAGCAAAACGAACGACGCTGACAGAGGGCAGCCTTGTCCGGGAGAGATTGAGCTATGAGATTTCTCGAGAGACCATCGAAAAAATCGCAAACGGCAACGACGTAGTCATAAAGGTCGGAAATTACATTATTCGCCCCTATCCGTGGATGCATGTGATCCTGTACAACATGCTCGAGGCTTCTTGATAGCGGGACGAATACGCGAATCGCACTAAAGAGCACGCTTGCCCATTCCGGATCCGGCGGAGATAAACAGGAAACGCTGTGCGGACATCGGCATCAACTCTTCGGTAAATACGATCCTCAGTTTTTTAAGTTCCTCCCGCAGATTATTGCCGCCGAAAAGAAAAAGCGGTCGTCTTTGAAACCATTTAACGAGATGCGGGAGCTTTGCGGTGAACTTGTCCAAAGCCCTACAGGTAACGGCCGAAAATTGGCTTCCGTCCACTTCTTCGAACTGTTTGTTCACAACTTGAACGCGGTTCGCTATGCCTAAACTCTCAACGGCTTCTGCCAAAAACTTCGCCTTCTTAACCCTCGATTCAATAAGCACGGCTTTCACATTACCGCGAACGAGTAGGCACGGAATCGACGGCAGCCCGCCGCCCGCACCGACATCCGCGAATAGCGTCCCTGAAGGAAAATGCTTGATAAGCATAAGCGATTCCAGAATATGCCGTATCGCGAATTCCTCTGCGCTCATAGGCGCGACGAGGTGCAGAAATTCGTTGTGTTTTTGAATTATTTCGTAATAATCGGCGAGGCGTGCGATCTTATCGTCGGCTAAGTCCATGCCAAAAGCAGGTTGATGAGTTTGAATCGCGCTGATGAACTCTTGACGCATATGTGTGTTTTCGTGACACGGTGACAAAGGACGCGGTGACGCAGAGGTTGATATTCCATTATCTCTCCGCGTCACCGCGTCTCTCAAGTCTCCGTGTTATAAATAATTGGTGCGGACGAATGGAATCGAACCATCACGGGATTGCTCCCACGGGCTTCTGAGACCCGCGCGTCTACCAGTTCCGCCACGTCCGCACACGGCGAACATTGAGAATACTAATTCGGACGGGGAAATTCAAGAAAGCAAAGTACGATGGACTGCCAGCGGGCGTCCGTTTTGCTATATTTGATTGGTGGAATCGCAATTAGCAAAAAATCTGGCCGCTGTTCAGGCGAGAATTGAACAAGCCGCCTCGCACGCCGGTCGAAACACGGATGAAATAAAGCTTGTAGCGGTGAGCAAAACGCATCCGGCATCCATTCTGGCGGACGCGATCGCCGCCGGTATCAAAACCCTCGGTGAGAACAAGGTTCAGGAAGGACAGGAAAAGATACCTGTCGTTGGACGCGATAAAGCCGAATGGCATTTGATCGGCCATCTCCAATCGAACAAGGCGCGCAAGGCCGTGCAGATCTTCGACGTGATCGAATCGGTAGATTCGCTCGAACTTGCCGAGCGGCTTGAGCGTATTTGTTTAGAAGAAAGCCGTGCAAGTTTGCCGGTTTTTATACAGGTCGATCTTGCAAGCGAAGAGACGAAATCCGGCATTCAGGAAAGCCAATTGCCGGAGTTGATCAACTTTTTGCAAGGCTGTAAGGCATTGAAATTAGACGGTTTGATGACGGTGCCGCCATACTTTGACGACGCTGAAGAGGTTCGCCCGTACTTTCACCGCCTTCGTGCGATCCGCAACAAGCTTTTGCCGGACGGCGGACTGTCAATGGGAATGAGCCATGATTTTGAGATCGCGATTGAGGAAGGAGCGACCGTTGTCCGTGTCGGTTCGGCGATCTTTGGACAAAGAGGAGTTAGCCACGGGTGAAAACGGTTCTTTCGGTGTTTTTCCCTTTGCGGGCTTTGCGATCTCTGCGTGAAACTCCTGACAACTGAGGGAGAGTCTCACACGCGAACCTCGCGAAGGACGCAAAGAAAGACCTTTTGTAATGACGCACGGGAATTATCTTGCTATCACACAAGTACTGTTCATCCGTGACTGTTGAGAAAAATCTTATGCTAGTTGGATCGGTTTATCCGTGGGTCAGTCTGGTTATTTGGACCGTGTATTTCGCGTTTCTGGCTTTTCTGCTGTTGCGCCTTATATTTAATTATGCCGACCCAAACCCGTTCGGGGCGGTTGGAAGGTTCGGTTTTAAGGTCCGAAAGGCAACTGAGAAATTTGTTTATCCTGCCGCCCGGTTCCTGGCGACATACAAGGTGGACACACGTCTTGCTCCGATCGTCACAGCACTAATAGCGTTATTCTTGACTTATTTTGGTTGGAGGATAATTGGTAATACATTCGAGATTATCGACGGACTGTCGGATAGCGTCGGTTCGGGAAATCCAAAAA
>JACMMN010000229.1 GCA_014379075.1 Pyrinomonadaceae bacterium
CGAATTCTATGATAATCGCACAGTTCAGGGACTCCTTTTCGACGGCAAAGTTGTTAAAGGCGTTCGCACGGATGCCGGAGTTCTGGAAACCGATCTGGTTGTCGATACGACGGGGCGAGGTTCCCGCAGCCCGCAGTGGCTGAAATCGATAGGTTTCGAGCCGCCGCTCGAAGAAAAGGTGGAAGTGCAGCTTACATACACGACGCGTCTGTTTAAGCGATCGCCAAGCGATTTGGGCGGCGACATGATCGTCGCTATTCCGCCCACTCCGGACGGCAAACGCGGGGGAGTTATGCTTGCACAGGAAAACGGGCTATGGATAACGACGCTTTACGGATACTTCGGGCATCAAGCGCCGCGGGATCTGGACGGCTATGTCAAATATACAAAAACCCTTCCCGCACCTTACATACATGATGTTATACGAAATGCGGTACCGGTCGGCGATGCATCATTCATCCGTTTTCCCGCCAGCACGCGCCGGCGTTACGAAAACCTGGTTAGATTCCCTAGCGGCTTTCTTGTTTTTGGGGACGCCATCTGCAGTTTTAATCCCATTTATGGCCAGGGTATGTCGGTAGCAGCCTTGCAGGCGGTTGAACTTCGGGATCAGTTAGCGGGTGGCGATACTAATTTTGCGAACCGGTTTTTCAAGAGAACCGCGAAGATGATCGACATACCGTGGAATATCTCGGTGGGCAGTGAACTAAGAATGCCCGAAACCATCGGCACTCGCGGTCTGGGCGTAAAACTGATCAACTGGTATATGAGCAAACTGCATAAATGTGCTCACCACGATCCTGTTGCGGCATCAGCATTCATTCGCGTCGCCCAGCTTTTGGCCACACCTGATTCACTGATGCGCCCTACGATGCTTTGGCGAGTATTTTCCTCTGATATCCGAAGCCGTTTCGGACTCCTGGATGCTAAGACAGCGCGAGAGGCTACTTTTTCTTGAATCTCCAATTAGAGGGCAAAGTAGATTGCGGTTATGAGAACTACATGAGCGAAGATATGAGCGATGACGGCGGCTTCGAGGCCTCTTTTCCAGTAGAGAAACCCGGCAACAATACCGAATATTGAGTTTCCAGTTATTACGTATATTACAATCGGAACGGTCAGCTCTCCCGCCAGTGCCGACGCGATAGGCAAGTGGCCGAGACCAAAGATAAGCGCCGACACGATAATAGCCCCGTTAAAATAAATGGGTTTGGGCTCGCCCTTCCCTTTTTGCATCAGCCGCCACGCTAACCAAACCAGAAACGTCATGACTCCCCACCGCAGTAGAAGTTCTTCCGTAAATCCGCCGTAGAGAATACGAACGGCGGCCGGGATGAATTTGTTGAACTCCTGAACTCTGGTAACGAATTCCCCTGATAAAAACGGTTTCGCAATTATCCACGTTATGAGTATAGCGATGCCGGCCGCGACACCCGTTATAACACCGGGCACGATCTGTGGTCTCAAATTTTTGAGGAATCCATTTCCGCTTGCAAGAGCTTCGGTAGCGGGAGCATGCAACCCCACGCGTTCGGCCAGCCGAACACCGACCAGCACGGCAAGCGTTAGAAGGACGGCCGGTTGAAGAACGCTTAAGAGTTTCAGAAGCGCAGGAGGCGGAAGTTCGACAGGCTCACGCTCCGGCAGAGGCAACGCGGCAATTAACGCCGAAACGTCCACGAAAAGGAATGACAAAACACCGGCCATGCCGGCTACCCATAGAATCCAGAAAAGGCGTGTTTTATGGCCCACGCAACTGAGTATCGTTAATTTACTGGATTTGGGCAACTGAAGATGAAGTATTTCAGCAATCCCCACCATCGAAATGGGCAGTAAGCAGAATGATTAAGAAAACCAAAACTCTAGAGTTTCAGCTTGCCCTTTAAACGGGTGATGTCCGCCTCATCAGATGCAAGGTTCAAGGCTTTTTGCCACCACGTTCTGGCCTGGCCGGGTTTGTTTTGTTTTTGGTAGACATCACCGAGGTGTTCGTTAATGGTCGATGAGCCAGTGTCGATTCGCGCAGCTTCCCTCAGATTTTTTTCGGCCTCGGCCAGGTTCCCCTGCTTGAAATGTGCCCATCCAAGGCTGTCGAGGTACGACGGATTCATCGGATCGATTTTGACTGCTTGCTGAATCAGATCGAGGGCTTCGTCAAAACGCTCGTCGCGTTCTAATAGGAAATAACCTAGATTATTGAGAGCTATCGGATTCCCCGGCGTTTCTCTGAGAAGGCTGCGAAGAGTAGTTTCGGCTCCTTTGAAATCTCCCGAACTCTGCTGAGCAGTCGCAAGCGTTAGTTTCGCGATCTGTTTCCGCTCATTCCCGCGGGCAACAAGGTATGCCTGATTGGCGGCATCAGCCGCGTCCTTTCCCCGGTTTGCCTGGCTGTAAAGATTCGATATGAAAAGATAATTCGAAAATTCGTCGTGTGCGGGAACCGGAACCGAGAGTGTCGGTTTCCCATTTGGAGATCCCGCGACCTGCATCGCCCGGGACTTGCCGTCCATCAATTTTTGGATGATGGCGACTGCTTCATCAACCTTTCCCGTTTCAGTAAGCAGTGTGGCTTCAAGGCGAATGAAACCGTAATCGTCGGGGTACCTTGCACGGACGGCTCGAATTGCCGCAAGGGATTCAGTTTTTTTGCCGGTTTCGCGGAGGAATGAAATAAGTTGCCGGTCGCTGAAAAGGTCGTCTCTGCCGAAAAGCTGTCGTGCCCGGTCGATGACGGCACGCACATCCTCGGGGCGGTTCGCGGCCTTGTACGTCTGGATCATCTTTTCGAAAACGAACATTGCGAATTCTCGGTCGTCGCTGGCAACTGTCGCAGCTTTATCCAAACCGCGAATGACAAGAGATTCTTCAAACGCTTCGATCGCGTCAGTATGGCGATCCGATCCGCTATACAGTTCTCCGAGCGAGACAATTAAAGCGGACGCACTGCCTTTATCTGTCGGGGCGAGCTTTGAGGCCGATGAACGCAAAAGCTTGGCGGCTTCGTCCAGCTTTCCCGCACGCGCCTGGACTTGTGCAAGCAAAGTTACCAAAGATACATTTGACGGCTTCGCATAGACGGCCTGCTGAAGAGCCTCAATAGCGACAATTGCTGCTTCGCCCTTGGCCGCCTCGAGGCCTTCGCGAAGCAGGTCAATAGCTTCCGCGTTGTCAGGATCGTCGGCGACGACGACACTGAGAGTTTCTATTGCTTCCTGTGTGAGTCCTGCCTTGAGAAGCGCCGGGCCGAGTTTTAAGGACGCCGCTTCCGGCTGGAGGCTCGCCTGCGGGCCCATAACCAAACCATAAAACTGTACATCCACAGGCGACGCGGCTGCGAGCCATTTTCGAAGAGCATCGATCTGCTGGTCGGGCTTATCCGTCTTAGCGTAAAACTCACTGAGAAACGCCCACGCTTCCGCATTGCGCGGGTCGAGCCGGGCGACCTGCTTCCATTCGGCAACGGCAATTGCGGCAAATGCTGGATCGAGCGTCGCATTTTTGAGGCCGCTCTTAAAGCTGTAGAGGCGGGCCAAAAGGCGGTGCCCGCCGAAATTATCAGGTTCGATCTTGGTCGCGATGACCGCGAGATTTATCGCTTCGTCTACTTCCTTTTCTCCGACATTGGTTCGTCGGCTGATCTCCAACTCCGCAAGAGCCGTGTAGCCTTCGGCAAGCGCCGGATCGAATTCGACCGCCTTTTGGAATGCCCGTCTGGCAAGCTGCGATGTGGATGCAATGCCGGCAGGTGAGCGAAGACGGCTGGAACTCCATACGAAACGCTGGCCTTCGAGTAATTTTGCGTACGCCTGTTCGCGACGCTCGCGGGGAGTTTCCTGGCCGGGGCGAATATTAGCTATCGCCTGCGCGAGCGTTTGGGAAAAAAGCGGTGTCGGACTCGGTGCCGGCGGGGCTTGTCCCGCAACAACGCTGGCCGTTACGCAAACGATCAGTAGGCATTGTAAGTTCATATGCGTGTTCCCGGTACAAAAAAAGCGGCCATGATAAACCGCTTTTCAAACTATTGTTTAGGTCAACCGGCCTTACTTGTTCTCCGGTGCTTTTGGCGGCCCTTGGGGCTGGACGACAGCCTGCTTTTGAGAAATTACCGTTGTCAAAGCCTGTGGGATCTGATTTACAAGTATGTCGCCTTGATTTGCTATTATCTGATCGATCAGCTCGAATTTTTCCTCGTCGAACTTGTTAGTCATTAAAACACCATCTTTGTCGATCGTCATAGGGTATATGCCGAAAAGTTGATTCTTGAAGTTCGCGAAGAACGAAACCGATTCGGGCGGCAGAACCTTCATTCTTTCCGGATTCGGTTCGGGAACCGTAGCACCGATCAACTGCAGCTGTTCCTTCGATTTGTCGACCCAATCGCTGTTCGGAAAATCGCGCACGATCTGTTGAAAATAACGGGCGGCCTGATCCGTTTCCTCCTCAACGAGATACGTATTTGCTAGTTTATAGAGAGCTTCATCCTGAAAACTGAAGTTCGGGTATTTATCCAGAATTTCGCGATACCGCGACTGGGCGCCCTTTAAGCCGCCTTTTTTCTGATCGACCGACTGGGTATAATAATAATTTGCGATCAAAAGATTGTGCAGACCCAAATTATCCTGAACCTGCAGGAGTCGCTCTTCAGCCTCTTTCTTGAGGATCGAATTCGGATATTGCTGCAGTAATGCCTTCAGCCGCGTTTCGGCCCTTTTCGCTCTGGTCGCATCCCGGTCGGGAAGGCCGATCTGCCGCATTTCGGATTCACCTATCTTAAGGACAACGCGGTCTGCCAGAGCATGCGTCGGGAAAAAGGTCAGCCATTCCTGATAGGCCGCGATCGCCTGGATCAATGAGCTGGTCGAGCCTTCGAGAAAGAAGGAATCTGCAACGGCGAGCTTGGACATCGGCAGATAAGGTGAATCGGGATATGTTGTAATGATCGTCTGAAAAAGAAGGCGTCCCACGTCGAAATTCTTCTTGCGGACTTCGCGGGTGGCAACGATAAACAGTTCACGGTCACGCCCCGGAGTAACTCCGCCGATCAATTCTTCGTATTCATCAGTCCCGCCGCCGCCGAAAATGCCGAGAAATTTTTTCTTTTTCTTGATCTCGCGTGCCTTTCCAACGTCGGATTCCGGATTTGCGCGAAGCCCGGCCGTTTCAACCTGAACCGCGTCGGCACGGATCTGCAGATCGGCGACGGCTGTTTCAAGCTGATCGATCTCGCTACCCTCGAATTTATCCGAGCGGTCAATTTTGCCGCGAAGATTGTTGACATCCGATTGAAGTGTCGATGCCTCTTTTTCAATAGATTTCAGTCGCGCATACGGAGTATCGGCCTGAGTTTTATCCGCCTTATCGTCTTTATCGTCCTTTTTCTGGTCCTTCATCACGGCCGCTACGCTGGTGGCCGAACGCCGTATAAGTTCAAGCTTTTGCCGCATTACCTCTAATCGCTGCGAAGCCGAACCGTCACCGGGTTTCGTTTGTGCTGACCCGGCGAAACTGGCCGTCAATATTACCGCAAGGGTAAGCAAAAGAACTTTCCTATTAAATAAAACCATAATTCCTCATTTGCCAAGGGCTCAAGGGTTCTAAACCCAAACCGTTCCCTTATCGATCAATTCCTTCACCGCTTCAGCGGCGTTTTCTCTACCGTAAACCGCCGAACCTGCCACTACGATCTCAACACCGGCCTCGACTACTTCTAAAATATTTGATGCATCCACACCGCCGTCTATCTCTATCCTGGTGTTCAGCCCGCGTTCGTCTATCATTCGTTTTAGCCGACGGACCTTATCCGTCGAGGTCGGGATATATTTTTGACCGCCAAACCCGGGGTTGACCGACATCAGCAAAACAAAATCAGCGTATGGCAGGGCTTCTTCAAGGGCAACAAGCGGGGTTGCCGGATTGATCGCGATTCCCGCCTGGCCTCCCGCTTCCCTGATCGCTGTCAAAGTCCGCTGCAAATGGACATCGGCTTCGACGTGAACGGAAACCATATCGGCTCCTGCTTCAACAAAAGCTGTGGCGTAACGGCCCGGATCTTCGATCATCAGATGACAGTCGATAGTCAACTTTGTCGCCTTTCTGATCGATTTTACGACCGGAAGCCCGATCGTTATATTGGGGACGAAATGGCCGTCCATCACGTCGACATGCAATATGGATGCACCGCCCGATTCGACCGCCCGGATCTCATCCGCTAACCGTGTAAAATCTGCCGATAGGATCGAAGGAGCAATTTCAAACATTCGCTGATTTTCTTCTACTTTGTTGCGTAATTAACGATACCGGTTGCACCCGGCGTTACGGCCGTTGCCCCCGCAGACGCTGTTCGGCCGGTCCGGATTTTATTGGAGTGTTCTTCGGCTTCGGTCCAGGGGCCGTGGAAGTGTTCTTATTATTCTTTTCGTTGGGATCGTTTCCCGGTTCTTTATTACCGTCACTCTTTGAATTCGACTCGTCCTTGGAGTCCGAATTAGAGTTCGAGTTCGATTCGTTTCCGATCACGTCGCGCGTTGTTTCAGCCTTCTTCTTGGCGTTGGTGTTAGTATTTGCCTTCGGCTTTTTCGGTTTGTCGGAGATCATTTCCTCGATCTTTTCGGTATCGTCGGATTCTATGTCCTTCTTGAGGGATTTGGGCAGATCTTCCCCTTCTACCCCGGCTTTGCTGACAACTACAAGTATCAACTGGCCGGTTTTGACCGTTTCCCCGGCTTTGGGAAGCTGTTCGAGCACGGTATTCATCTTTTCGGTGCTCGGCCGGTCCGCCCGCCGCTTGATCTTTAGGCCAAGAGCCGCAAGTTCTTTCTCGCTTTCGGAAAAATCCTTTCCGGTAATTTCAGGCACTTTGATCTCTTCGCCTGAAAGCGACATGTAAACGACACCGGCCATTCCGCCCAGAAATGCCGCCAGCAGCAGCACGAGCGACAGCAGTTTGCCCAACGCGGAAATACCTGTGTTTATAATGCTCACGGTGTTAATCCCCCCGAAATCAAAGTGAAAGTCTATCATTTCTTTGCTGTACGGCAAAACTAAGGAAGGAAATGCGAATGTTAAAGAGTTTGCCACCGCAAAGGCGCTCTAGCTCAGCACGCGCAATAACCGCTCCATCAAATCCGTTCAAAAGCTGCGATAAAAAAGCCATCCATGTTATCGATATGTGGAAATGTGTGTGCATAAAGCTCATCACTGACAAATCTATCGGGAATATTTGGCTTAGTTTTCTTAAAATCCGTGTTATCCGTCAAGAATTCCGCAACCACCGCTTCATTTTCTTCGGTTTCCATCGAACACGTCGAATAAAAAAGCCGTCCGCCTCTTTTCACGAGTTTCGATGCATTTTGCAGGATGGCAAGTTGTTCGCGTGATAAGTCATGAAAATCGTCCGATGAAAGAAAGTATCGTATCTCAGGATTGTGACGGATCGTGCCCGTACCCGAACAAGGAGCATCGACGAGAACAACATCGAAACTTTCGTCGGCGAAGGGCAGAGAATCGACCGCATCATATTGCAGCAAGTTAGCTTGCTCGATGCATTGAGCAGCGAAATTGCCGCGCATAAAGTGCACGCGGCGATAGTGCAGATCGCCAGCAATAATCAATCTTGAATTGGATCCTAACAACAGATATTTTGAACTGATCTGCGTCGCCTTGCTTCCGGGAGCGGCACAAACATCCAAAAAATGCTCGCCATTTTGGATCCGAACGGACGCCGCGACCATTTGCGAAGCTTCCTCCTGAAAATAAATTTCTCCGCGATCCGAGAGCTCAAGTAATTCTTCGTCAATGGTTTCGGAGATAAAGCAGCCTTCGACGAATTCGGAGGGTAAAGTGTTTAATTGGAGCGGACCGCCGGGACAGGCGGAGATCCGAAAAGCGATTCGCGGGATTTCATTGTTTGCCGCCGCAATGTTTTCCGCTTCTTCGACGCCGAACTGTCCGGCCCATTTTTCGACCAACCATCGGGGATGAGACGTCGTGACCGAGATCCGGTCGACATCGTCCGCAAAAGCAAAGTCGATCGTCTCTCTAGTCGCTCGCCGCAGGATCGCATTGACGAAACCTTTCGCCGACGTTTTTTTTGCGTACTGCACAAGA
This sequence comes from Pyrinomonadaceae bacterium, assembly GCA_014379075.1. Taxonomy (GTDB): domain Bacteria; phylum Acidobacteriota; class Blastocatellia; order Pyrinomonadales; family Pyrinomonadaceae; genus OLB17. The sequence goes on from JACMMN010000229.1 coordinate 8,107, forward strand.
TTTACGCTCTCATTTATCG
>JACMMN010000230.1 GCA_014379075.1 Pyrinomonadaceae bacterium
CGACGACGAACTGCGCGACGGTTTTACATCCATCAAGATCGCCGAACTCCAGCGGACGCCGACCGGCCAGCTAAAGATCGCCGAGGATTACATTCCGCCGGTGCTTAAAATTTCGGCGTCGGTCTGGGTGGCGAACATGCTGCGGCAAATGGTCGAAATACTTATCACCAAAAGCGGAAGCCTTGGCGAACAGCGTCGGCACAGCAACGCTTCACTGGCCGATTTCACGACATCGGAAGTCGCGGTTTTTTGGCTTTTGAATACGATAAACGCTTCGATACCGTCGATGGCACATTATTTCCGCTCGCCGCTGGTACATCCGGAAAGACTTTATCTCGAAATGGCGGAATTGGTCGGAAAGCTGATGACCTTTTCGCTCGAATATCACCCGAAGGACATTGTAAAATACGATCACGACGATCTCTATTTTACGTTTTACAATCTTTCGACACAGTTAAAGGAACTGCTCGAAACCGTGATTCCGAGCCGGTGCGTGCCGATTCCTCTGGAAAAAACACGAGATACGCTTTATGTCGGCCGCATCGACGACGAACGTTTGCTGAAGGACGCGGCGTTTTATCTCGCCGTCCGGGCACAGATACCGGAATCCAAGCTGATCGAAGGCGTTCCGCGTGTCGTAAAGGTCGCCTCGCGCGATGTTATCGATTCGGTAATCGGATCGGCACTTCCGGGTGTGGTGTTGACTTACTCGAATCCGCCGCCCGCGCCGATCCCGGCCCGCGTCGGCTTCAAGTATTTCCATCTCGACAGCATCGGCCCGTATTGGAACGGTATCGCAGGCTCGAAAGTGATCTCGGTGTATGTTCCGAATGATATTCCTGATGAGAAGCTGGAATTGTACGCAGTTAAGCCGTAATGTGTTTCAGGGTTTGGCGTAACGCGAGAATTGAAACCAAGGATCTATGAGCGAAACAACAACCAAGAATGATCTAGTTACCTTCGCGGGGCCTGTCTTCGACCTTATCTTGCGGGTGAAGGCGGGGATCGTTGAGCCTTCGAACGAGCTGCGGCCGAAGATCGCCGGGATGCTCGAAGATTTTGAAAAACGGGCCGAGCGGTATCGTTTCAACAGCAAGATCGTGCAGGTATCGAAATTCGCTTTGGCCGCGTTTGTCGACGAAACAGTCCTTACAAATAACTTTGCGATGCGGAACGAGTGGGAGAAAAACCCGCTCCAGCTAGAATATTTCGGCGAGCAGTTGGCGGGAAATAAATTCTTCGACAAACTCGAGGCAATGCTCAAACAGATCGACGTAACGGCCGATGCCATCGAGATATATTACTTCTGCATGCTTCTCGGATTTAAGGGTAGATATGCGGTCTATGAACAAGAAAAATTGATGGCGACGATGCAGACGACGGCGAATGCTCTCGTCAAAGCGGGGAAAATTAGAGCCGTCGAACTGTCGCCGAACTGGCTGGTGAACGACCAGCCAGTGCCGCCGAAAAAACGCGGAATGCCGGTCTGGGCAAAAATCGGGGCCGCGACCAGTCTAGGTTTAGCGTTTGTCCTCTATTTGGTGATGTTTTTGATGTCGTCGAAATTTTTGCAGGATACGGTTGATAAATTGCAGTTTTAACGCTGGACCGGTCTGTGATTTATTCGAGTATTTCGTGATTCGCCGGTGCAGAAACCTGACCGTGAATGAGGGCTTAACCGCTAAACGTGTAAGAGATAGCCGACAACGCGCAAGAAAGCCTTTTCCTTACGGTCTGGCTTCTGCAAAGAAAAAGAATGAGTTTTCACACCAGCCAATTAACATATGCTTTCGGCCTCGGGGGAATGATGTCGTTCTACGGCATTGTCGGGGTGATCGTTTACATGCTGCCGCCGAGTTCGGTCGGGAACACGGAAAAAATCGTCATCGTCGCTCTGGTTTTGCTCACCCTGCCGTTTGCTTTGATCGCCATGTTCGTCGTATCCAGGCGGGCGAAGAAGAAGGAAAAACGAGAAGCAGCCGAGGCTGAAGCCGCGGCAGCGGGCCAGGCGTCTGAAACGGCAACCGCGGAAAATCAGCCGCAAAACCTTGCCGCACCCACCGGTAACTACGATCTGAACGGCGGCACCGAAGAAGCTGTCCAGTTCCTGAAAAGCTCAAATTTGGGAGGTAAGGACGCGGTTTACGCCTTGCCCTGGTACATCGTCGCGGGAGCGCCGAAATCGGGTAAAAGCTCGCTGGTGATGGGTTCAAACCTTAATTTCCAAACCCTTCCAAGCCAGCGGCAGTCAGAGCAGAAATTTATTCGCCCGACGGGAAATGTCGACTGGCGGGTGACCAGCGACGCCGTTTTTGTGGATACCGCCGGACGATATCAGACCGAAGGCGTCGATGCCGACGAATGGGCATCGATGCTCGAAACCATAAAAAAACATCGCGGGAACAGGCCGGTCGACGGGTTTATCCTAACGGTCAATGCGGAACAGGTTTTGAAATCGGATGAGCGGAAATTGGAAGAATTGGCCAAAGTACTGCGTGCCCGCCTGGACGAGACGATGCAGCGTTTGAAGGTTCGCTTCCCGGTTTACGTCGTTTTTACGCACGCCGATACGATCGAAGGCTTTCGCGATTCGTTTTCGAGCTCGAAAAATGAAGATAAATCCTTCGTGTGGGGCGCGACAATACCCATCGAAAAAAGCGAAAATGCCCAGGCCCTTTTCGACGGCGAATACGAAATACTGCATAATTCCTTGATGAAACGGCGCCTCGCCCGGCTTTCGGCACCGTTTCCGCCGGTGCGGCAGCTTCGCATCTTTAATTTCCCTCTCCATTTCGGTTCGGCTCGGCGCAAATTCGGGAGTTTTATGAATTCCCTGTTCCGCCCGAATCCATTCAGCGAAAATCCGTTCCTGCGCGGTTTCTATTTTACGGCGTCTCCGGTTGCACGTTCAGCCGGAAATGCTCCGCCGCAAGTCGGAAACCCCTATTTCACTGAAAGATTTTTCCGCGATGTCGTCCTGCGCGACAAGGACCTTGTAAAAACTTTCGTCGCCCAGCGGCAAAAGGCACCGATATTCGGCTGGTTCGTGACGCTGCTCGCTCTCTTTATTACGCTTGTCCTGCTTGTAATGTCTGGCGTCTCGCTGATATCTAACAGACAAATGCTGGCAGATGCGGAGGATAGAGGACTGAAAGTTTTGACCATCGTCAAGGCGGACGCCGGCAAAAACCCGCTTGATAAAAAGGATACCGAGGCAAGAGCGGAGATAAACGCGACGGAAAACCTCCGGGAATTGATCGCAAAGCTCGACGATTACGAACGGAACGGCGCTCCGATCTATATGCGTTTCGGTCTGTATTCGGGAAATCAGCTTTACCGGAAAAATCTGCTTCCCATGTATATGGCCGTGGTCGAACAGCGATTCAAGGCCCCGACGGTAAAAAAGATCGAGGCAGATCTAAAGAAATTTGCGGCGAGCAATCCGGTAGCAAATTCGGCCCAGCCTACGGAAGAGGAAGAAAAGGTTCTCGGCAAGCATTACGATCTGCTCAAGGCTTATCTTATGCTGTCCGGTGATTACAAGGAAAAGGCGGAAGCCAGCCACATTGCAGCCGCTCTCAAAGACTATTGGAGCGCCGAATCGAAGATCCCGGCCGATATGAAGCTGACCGCACAGCAGCAGCTCGAATTCTGGTCGAAACAGGTCGATCGCGACGATGCGGATGTCAGGTTCCCGCGCATCAGCCTGGACGGCAAATTGGTCCAGGACACGCGGACAAAATTGCAGGCCTTCCCTGCTCCTTACAGATATTTGAGTCGAAAGGTAACGGAGATATCGAAAGAAGTCGATGACAAGGTCGGAACCACGACGACCGAATCGATATTGACCCGCAACGGAGCCGACACGAGCTTTCTCTCCGGTTCGTACAGCGTGCCCAGCGCGTATACGCGGCCGGGCTATGAACTAATGAAAGTTGCGATCGCCGAAGCTGACGAAAAATTGAGCGAGGACGATTGGGTAATGGGCGAACTCGGTAAAAAACAGATCGCTCAAACGACGGACGCAAGCAAGATCGAGGACCGCTATTTCCGCGATTATTCAGATCATTGGCGAAATTTCGTCAAGGCTGTTCATGTCAAGCCTTACAAGAACAAGACCGAAGCGACCAATGCTCTGCAGGCGTTTTCATCGGCCAATTCTCCGATGAAGATATTAGCCCGCGAGATCGCCCGGAACACGAATCTTTCAGCGAAACCCGAAGTCGAGGGTTGGTGGCCGTGGATCAAGAGTTTCTTCACCAGCGGCCAGGACACGGAAACCGGCGGAACGCAGCCGGAAAAGGAATTTCGCCCGCTGTTCACGTTTATCGGGACCAAGGCCCAGGCCGAAAACGCGCCGGTCGAGCGTTACCAGAACGAGATCGGGAAGATGTTCAAGGATTTTAACGGCCTTTCAGAAGACAAGATAAAGAGCATCGCCCTGGAAATGCAGAAGGACGAGGACCCGATCAAACTGCGGGCACGCGAAACGGCCGTCACAAATCTGCTTCAGGGTTTCAGCGAGTCGTCTTCGTCGCAGGAACTGGCGACACTGCTGCAGGAACCGCTGGGAAATCTCAAAACCCTGCTCGGCGCGGGTGCTAAGGACCAGATCGCCAAAGCGTGGGTTGACCAGATACTTCCGGCCGCGAAAGAAATCGAAAAAGGCTACCCGTTCGAGGACAGCTCTTCGGAAGCCGATCTGACAAAACTTTCGGCGTTCCTGGCTCCCGGCGAGGGCAAGCTTTCGAAATTCTATGACGATAAATTGAGCAAGTATTTCGAGGAAGCCGGCGGCCAGCTCAAAATGAAGGAAAATACCGAAGTTCAGTTTACCGAGGAATTTATCGCGTATTTGAATAATGCGTTCGCGTTGCGAAAGGCCTTGTTTGGCACGAACCCGACGCCGAAATTCGAATATGAGTTCACGCTGCGGCCGGTCAAGGACGCAATGATCGAGGTTTCGATCGACGGACAGAAGACGACATCGACCGGAACGGGTTCGCTCAAGGGAACTTTTCCGGGCGGAAGTTCCGCGGAAACTGGTGTTTTGATGGAGCTTGCATCGACGTCCGGCACGACATCGACATCCGCCGCAAGCCCTTCCGCAAATTCTCCGGGATCCTCCGTCAATACATCAAGCCCCGCGCAATCAGACCCCGGCACCGGTTCGTCCGGCCAGCCGCTCAAATATCAGGGCACGTGGGGATTGTTCCGGTTCGTGGACGCGGGCGGAGCGGCAAAACAGCCGGGCGGCGAATATCTTTTGAATTACAAGGTCGGTGGAAAATCGGTGACGGCTTCGATAAAAGCAAGCGGCGGCGACCTGTTCGACAAAAATATTTTCAGACAGGTGAAAGCACCGCAGAACTTTTTGAAATAGATACCGCTCTGAGTTCACGTTAAGCGTGCTTCTTCGCTGTGAAAGCGTGAACTCATAACTCAGAAAATATGAATGACGCAAAATTACATCTCGATGCCGGACGGCTTAACGCCGCCGTCGAATCTGCCCTGAATTTGGTCAAGACGAACCCGACCAACGGCACGGCACGCACATTTCTTTTTGAGCTTTCTGCTTTTTCAGGTGATTGGGAACGGGCGGAAAAACAGCTCGACGTGATCGGTCATCAGGATGTCAATTCGATGATCGGGTCGAAGATCTACCAGCAGAATTTTAAGGCCGAACGCGACAGAATCAAGTTTTTTTCCGAAGGCCTGAGGCCCGAAACCGCGATGGTTCCGCCGCCGTATGTCGCCGGATTGTTCAGGGCGAATGATCTCATAAGAGAAGGAAAAACGTTTGAGGCTCGCGCTATGCTCGATGATGTCGAGGAAGAAAGGCCTGCTTTTTCATGCAAGGTCAACGGTGAGGCTTTCAGCGATTTTCGCGATTATAACGATTCGACGATGTGCGTTTTCGAACTTATAGTGAAGGACGCGTATGTTTGGCTGCCGTTCGAGCAGGTTCAGAAGATCGAGTTTCAAGAGCGAAAATCCCTGCGTGACGTTTTCTGGCCGCAGGCCGAGGTCGAAATGACCAACGGCACCAGCGGCGAGATGTTTTTCCCGTCGCTTTACGCGAATTCCTGGAAACATGACGACGATCAGGTTCGCTTGGGAAGGACCGTCGATTGGCGGGATATCGGCGACGATATATACGTCGGCGAAGGAACGAAACTTTTTACGATGGATGGGCGCGATACGTCCATTCTCGATATCAAGACCATTGAATTTAATCACGATTAGGCGGGCAGATGATAGGTTCTTCGTTCACGCTGAAGCTTGAACGAAGACTCAGGAAGAATTTTAATGCATTCTTTTGCGTTTTGGTTTAGAATGATTGGCAATTCTTGATATTCCCAGATCGTTTCACCATTGTTTTCATAAGCAAGGAGTAGTTTTTTGATGAGCGAGGAACTCCAAAGACCGCCCGTAATTGACGTTGACGCCCTTCTTCAGCCGTTTGAGGGCGAGAATCCGTCGGGCGAGAGCCTGCGTTATTCCGGAATTTACGATGAGATATCCGAATCGCGACGGGCTGACGATGTTCTCGATCGGGGCGATTGGCAGTCTGAATTGAAGGTTGCAGATTTTCGCCGGGTGATCGAGTTGGCGGTGCCTGCGCTTGAAACCAAATCCAAGGACCTGCAGATAGCGGTCTGGCTTTCTGAGGCGCTTACAAAAGAATACGGCTTCGCCGGCCTGCGCGACGGGCTAAATCTGGTGATCGGCCTACAGGAAAACTTCTGGGACACGCTGCACCCCGAGATCGATGAAGGCGACATGGAGAGCCGGGCGAATGCTATTGCCTGGCTGGATCTGAAAGGCGCGTTCGCGATCCAGCAGGCACCGATCACAGCCGGTGCCGGGTATAGCTACTTTGACTGGGACGATTCCAAAAGATTCGAAATCCCCGACAATTTCGAGTCGCTCGAAGGCGAACAGCAGCAAAAATACGCCGATCTGAAGGAACAGGCAGAACGGGAACGCAGGGTGACCGCGGATATGTGGCGCAAGGCCAAATCACAAACGCGGCGGCAGTTTTGCGAGGAAGTAAATTATATAGTCGGAGAATGCCTGGCAGCTTTCGATAACCTTAATCGCGTCATTGAGGAAAAGTACGACCGGAATCAAATGCCGGGGCTGACTAACCTGAAGAAGGCGATGGACGATGTTCAGACGCAGGTAAAAAGGCTCCTTGACGAGAAACGACTGGAAGAGCCGGATGAAAACGATGCCTTCGAGGAAACGTCCGAGGCCGGCGAGAACGGGGACGGACAGGTAATATCCACCGGAGGATCTGCATCGTCCGGTGCGATCAACGGGCGGAGGGACGCTTTGAAACGCCTCGGCGAGATCGCTGCGTTTTTTCAAAGGACGGAGCCCCACAGTCCAGTCGCCTATCTTGTGCAGCGGGCCGTGAAATGGGGCAATATGCCTCTCGAAAACTGGCTGCAGGATGTGATCAAGGACGAGACGATCCTTTTCCAGATAAGGGAAACACTCGGCCTTGCCAATGCGGCATCGGATTCTTACGGATCAGGGGATTCATACGCGGAAGAAACTACGGAGGAAAGCTCGTATTAGTTTTTGCGTGTGAAGGGACTTCGGTCTTGTTGAAATAAGGCCGAGCGGAAATTTAATTGGTTCTTTTAGGTTCTTGTTCTTGTTCCGTGGTCGGATTCAAATCTAACCATTGATTAAGAGGAAACAGGAACTGAACAAGAAGAAAGAAAAACCTGAAGTGATGGCGGCTGTTGTTGAGCCTAGATCACTACAAAACATAACCAGCCTGCCGATTCTGAAAATGACAAACTCGGCAGCGTGTTCTACGGGCCAGGCGGCCTGAGTTTTATTAATTTTTATCGGATCAAATTTCAAACAGTTAAAGGAGATAAGTAAATGCCAAAAAAGGAAAGTCTGCAACATAAGATAGACCGCGTCAGGCCGCCCCGAGTCCAGATCACATATGATGTTGAAGTCGGCGGAGCCATTGAACTCAAGGAATTGCCATTCGTCGTCGGCGTGCTGGGGGATTTTGTCGGCAAGCCGGAAAATCCTCAGGAGCCGTTAAAGAACCGTAAGTTCATCGAGATTGACCCGGATAATTTCAACTCAGTGCTCTCGGGTATGACCCCGCGCCTTGCTTTTACCGTCGACAACAAAATGCAGGACGACGGCAGCAAAATGGGCGTCGATCTGAAATTTAATTCGATCGAGGATTTCGAGCCGGACCAGATAGTGCAGAATGTCGAGCCGCTTCGCAAACTCGTCGAAGCCCGTCAGAAACTGTCCGATCTGCGTTCGAAAATGGACGGCAACGAAAAATTGGAAAGCATGCTTGAAGACATCATCGGCAGCTCCGACAAGCAAAAAGAACTGAGCGATGCGCTAGGCGTCGGCAAAGGGGAGGAATAAAAGACTATGGCTAATCAAAAAGAAGAAGCAGCCGTCGGCACCCAAGTGGTCGAAACGGAACAAGAGGGCAGCCTCCTCGACAGGATCATAACCGACGGACGGTTGGGCCGGGACGAGTTCCAAAAGGAACGTGCCAAGGACATGATCGGCGAATTCGTGGGGCAGGTGATGAGTGGCGAATTGACGATGTCCAAGAATATGGACGTATCGATCAATTCACGCATCGCCGAGATCGACCGCCTGATCTCAGCGCAGATGAACGAGATCATGCACCACGAAGACTTTCAAAAGCTTGAAGGTTCGTGGCGCGGTCTTCACCACCTGCTCAAGAACAGTCTCACCGGCACGCAGCTCAAGATCAAGATCATGAGCGTAACGAAAAAGGACCTGCTCAAGGATTTCGAACGCGCCCTCGAATTCGATCAGTCGAATCTTTTTAGAAAGATCTACGAGGATGAGTACGGCACCTTCGGCGGAGCTCCGTTCGGAGCCCTGATCGGAGATTTCGAATTCGGCAACCATCCGCAAGACATGGCACTGCTCGAAAATATCGCCGGCGTCGCGGCCGCGGCTCACGCACCGTTTCTGAGCGCGGCGTCGGCCGGGCTTTTCGGATGGGACAACTTCAACGAAATGTCCGAAGTTCGCGATGTTTCCAAGATATTCGACCGTACGGAATATATGAAATGGCGAAGCTTCCGTGAATCGGAAGATTCGCGATATGTCGGCCTGACACTTCCGCATGTTCTGATGCGCGAGCCTTACGGGTCGGCTACGAAGCCGACGGAATCGTTCAGATTCGAGGAAGACGTTGACGGAACTGACCACAAGAAATATTTGTGGGGAAATGCTGCTTACGCACTCGGAACAAGGCTGACCGAAGCATTTTCGATGCACGGCTGGTGCGTCGCCATCCGCGGCGTGGAAGGCGGGGGCCTCGTTCAGGGACTGCCGACGCACACCTTCGAAACGGACGAAGGCGAAGTCGCAATGAAATGCCCGACCGAAGTGGCTATCACCGACCGCCGCGAAAAGGAATTCGCGGACAATGGTTTTATCCCGCTCGTTCATTGCAAGGGAACGGATTACGCGGCGTTCTTTGCCACGCAGTCCGCGAACAAACCGAAGAAGTACGATACGGATTCGGCGAATGCGAACGCCCGTTTATCGACGCAGCTTCAGTATATTTTCGCCGTTTCCCGATTTGCTCATTATCTCAAAGCGATGATGCGCGATAAGGTCGGCAGCTTTATGTCGCGATCGCAGGCCGAGGATTTTCTGAATCGGTGGATCGCCAATTACGTTACCGAGGACGACACGGCATCGCAGGAGACCAAAGCGCAGTATCCTCTGCGCGAGGCCCGCGTGGATGTCGCCGAGGTCCCCGGAAAACCCGGATGCTATCGGGCCGTTGCCTTTTTGCGGCCTCACTTCCAGTTAGACGAACTTTCTGTTTCGCTTCGGCTAGTTGCGGATCTTCCCGCACCGGCGAAATAGGAACTGACCCAGGCTGCGGAGGCCGGAAGACGGCCTTCGTAGCCCCTCGAATATTTTTTTGGGTAATATCGCAAAAAAGTTCCGGGGCCATCGTCGTAGAAATGTACGAAAAACGTATTGCTCATAAATAATGAGTACGGAATAAAATTAAATAAATAAATTCGGTTAGCCGATTTTGATAAAAAGGAGAAAAAATAATGGCTGTTGACATGTACTTGAAATTGACCGATGTAAAGGGCGAAAGCAAGGATTCCAAGCACGCTGGCGAGATCGAGATCGAATCGTTTTCGTGGGGAGCGACCCAACTGGGAACTTCGTCGCACGGCACAGGAGGAGGAGCGGGCAAAGTGAGCATGAACGATTTCCACTTTGTAATGAGAAATAACGCCGCGTCACCAACGCTTTTCCTTTTCTGTGCAAGCGGAAAGCATCTCAAGGAAGCGAAAATGAGTGCCCGAAAAGCAGGCGGAAAACAGGAAGACTTTTTACTTGTAACAATGTCGGATGTGTTGATCTCGAGTTACCAGACGGGCGGCAGCGGAGCCGGCGAGGTCCCGATGGATCAGATCTCGTTAAATTATTCGAAGATCGAGATTGATTATAAGGCGCAGGACGAAAAAGGCATCACGAAATCGACCGGCAAGAAGTGGTGGGATCAGAAGACTAACACCGGCGGCTAATCACACATTAACGGAAATGCCGCCCGTTTACAGACGGGCGGTGACTTTCGGTTTAACTAACTTACCCCCCAAGCGATTCGCACCGCGGCGGCTTTTGAATCAGGAAACATTTTATGTTTTCCTCTTCGAAAAGCCCTGCGGTGAAATCGTTTTCATAAGGCAAGGAATGGCACGAATCGATCAGGAATTACGAATTACGCCGTCGGTACTGGATCGCCTCCTGGACTACAGCCCAAAGGAAACCCAGGAAGCGGTGAAATCGCGGTCGGCCTCGCTGCGCGATCTAAGGAATTCAGTGCGGCGTGACCTGGAATGGCTTTTAAATACCCGCTGCCATACCGAGGATATTGACAACAATCTCCTAGAAGCTCGTAAATCAGTGGCATTTTACGGCCTGCCGGATTTTACCGGCCTGAGCGCGAAAAATTCGAATGAACAGAAACGTCTCACCAAGGCGCTCGAAAACTCACTGCAAATTTTCGAGCCGCGATTTCGTGAACTACGGATCAGAATGGAACCGATGGATCATGTAGACCGCCAATTGAAGTTCAGGATCGAGGCCCGGCTGCACGTGGAAAGCGCTTCGGAGCCGATCGCTTTCGATACCGTCTTGGAAGTCGGCAACGGCGGCTTTGCCGTCAATGAAAAGTAACCATCTTTGGCAGAAGCCTGACCGTGGAGTGCTTAAAAGCTTGCGGCCGAAGAAAGCCTCTCTTACGGTCAGGCTTCTGCAATTAAATTAGGCTATAATACCGTACCCGATGCGTGATGAATTGCTAGGATATTACGAGCGTGAACTCATCTTTCTTAGAAGGATGGGAGCGGAATTCGCGCGCAAGTACCCGAAAATAGCCACGCGGCTGCTTCTCGAGGAAGAAAAGATCGAAGATCCGCACGTCGAGCGCATGATCGAGGCTTTCGCGTTCCTGACCGGCCGGATCGGCCTGAAACTCGACGACGAATTGCCCGAGATAACGGAATCCTTCCTAAATGTTCTCTATCCGCACTATCTTTCGCCGATACCGTCGATGGCGATCGCCCAGTTCGTTTATGGTTCGGCAAACGATAAATTAACATCAGTCCAGAAGTTGGACCGCAATGCGAAACTTAACTCGCGCCCGGTCGACGGAACGCCGTGCAGGTTTCGCACTACGTTCGATGTGGACCTCGTGCCGATCGAATTGGTGTCCGGTACATTGGAATCGCCCGCACCTAAAGACGCCCGAGGCAAATATGCAGATAGTTTTATACGTCTGAGCATGCACTGCTACGGCGACTCCAATCTTCACGAGCTGACAAAGGGTGACACCGATACACCGCCGGAATCCTTACGTTTTTACATCGATGGCGACCCGCAATTGGTCTTCCCGTTATACGAAATGATCTTTAATCATGCGTCGGCAGTCGAATTTCGCCCGAAAGAGACTCCGATCGGCAACAAGACGCTCAAGACCTTTACGAATATCCAGCTAAAACTGCCCGATCCGGTGATCCTGCCCGCGGCCGAAGCCCTTAAACAGGTAGGCTTCGATGAAAACGAAGCGATACTTCCTTATACGAAACGCTCATTTATGGGTTACCGGCTTTTGACGGAGTATTTCGCGTTTCCTTACAAGTTTCTTTTCTTCGATATTTTTGGGCTGGACAAAGCGATAGCAAAAAGATTCGGCAGCCATTTCGATATTTTGATCCATTTGAAGGATGTCACGCCGCCGATCGCTCCGGTCACGACGGACACATTCCGGATGAACTGCACGCCGATCGTCAACCTGTTTTCACGGATGGCCGACCCGCTTTATCTGAATCAGCAGAAATACGAATACCAGATAATTCCCGATGTTCACCGCCAATCAACAACCGAGATCTATTCAGTCGACGGCGTGATAACGAGCGATCCTCGGACAAATACGACCCGCGAATTTGCCCCGTTTTATTCGCTGCGTCATGCCTACGGCGAACAAGTGGAGAAGGCATTCTGGTACCCTGCACGGCGGGCGTCACAGCGGCCCAACGATCAGGGCACCGAAGTTTACCTGTCGCTGGTCGATATGAATTTCAACCCGCGGGTGCCGGCTGCCGAAGTGCTGAATGTAAAAACGACCTGTACGAACCGCGACCTGCCGGGAAAATTGCCTTTCGGCGGAAAAGAAGGCGACTTTGAGGTCGAAGGCAGCGCGCTCGTGTCGCGGGTCCGCTGCCTGACCAAGCCGACCGAGACGATCCGCCCGCCCCAGCGTCGTGCCGTCCAGTGGCGTTTGATCTCGCATTTGAATTTGAATTACCTGTCGCTGGTCGGCTCCGACGATGGCAGCCCGGAAGCATTGCAGGAGATCCTTAACCTTTACAATTTCGACGATTCATCCGTCAGCCGAAAACAAATTCTTGGAATTACAGGCATCGAGTCGCGAAAGGTCGTGCGGCAGATCGGCGGCCGCGTTGGGGCCGGATTTGTCAGGGGCGTTGAAACAACGCTTACTTTTGACGAGGAGCAATATGTGGGAAGCGGGATGTTCTTGTTCGGCTGCGTGCTGGAAAGATTTCTCGGCCTTTATGCGTCGCTTAATTCATTTAATCAAATGGCAATGCGGTCGCAGCAGCGTGAAGAAAATATTAAACTGTTCCCGCCGAGAGCCGGTGAGCAGGAGCTTTTGTAGATGATCCGTTGGGAATACCTGCGTTAGCAGGCTTATTTGGTGCCCAAACGCTCGAATTTTCATGCCGAAAAAACCGCTAAACCAGGTCCTGTTCGACGAACCATACCGGTTCGAGTTTTTTCAGGCGGTCAGGCTCTTTGAAAAACTGTTCCCTGAGCATCAGGCCGTCGGGCGCGAGGCCCTTCCCAGTCAGGAGGTAGTCCGTTTTCGCTCCTACATAGCCCTCGATTTTCCGCCGAGCGAGATACGCGAGATCAGGGAACCGGCCGCCGAAGCCGCCGACGATGCGAAGGTCGAGATGCTTGTAAATTTTATGGGCCTCGTCGGCGTTAGCGGTGTGCTGCCGACCCATTACACCGAACTAGTGCTGGACCGGATACGCCACCGTGACACCTCGATGTGGGCGTTTCTCGATATTTTCACGCACCGCTCGGTTTCGATGTTTTACCGGGCGTGGGCGAAATACCGGTTCCCGGTCGGCTACGAACGCGGCGAGGATGAATTCACGGGGTATCTTTTCGATTTTGCGGGCCTCGGCACAAAAGGGCTACGCGGGCATTTAAACATACAGGACGAGTCGCTGCTTCCGTACGCCGGCTTGATCGCCCAAAAACCGCATTCGACGAACGCATTGGAAAACATTGTGAGCGACTATTTCGGGATCACGGCAAAAATCGAACAATTTTTCGGTCAATGGTTAGCCCTTGATAATGCGGATTTTACGAAACTCGGTGCAAAAAACAGCACGCTCGGCCTCAATGCGATTGCCGGTAAATACGTCTGGGAACAGCAGTCGAAATTTCGCGTCCGGCTCGAAGGCCTCACATTCAAACAGTTTCAGGCTTTTTTGCCGAACGGCTCGGCGTCTAAATCGTTGGATTCCATAATCCGTTTCATGGCCGGGCCGGAGTTCGATTTTGATGTCCAGCTCGTATTAAAGGCCAAACAGGTTCCGGGAGCGATTTTGACTACGCGGGCTCTCAGAAAACCGATGCTCTGCTGGACGTCTTATTTAAAGACAATACCATTTAAGAAGGATGACAAGCAGGTAGTTTTAGCATTTAATTCATAGCTATTAGTAGGAGAATACGAAAAGATGGGGAAACTATTGGGCGCAACGTTCCCGATAATAAAAAAACGCGTGGGCGAGGGCGGCCAGACAAAAGGTAATGACGTCAAACGCATCAATCAACTCCTAAAACTCGGAGGGTATTTTTTGGGTGGGCTCCCGCCTGATGAATCGGTGTGGAGCAAGCAGTCCGCTGAGGGGTTGAAGACGTTCCTTGCGATCGACGGTGTCGGGCCAGCAGCTCCGTATATCGATAAGTCGGACCAATATAACCGCCTTTGGAAACTGGCGTCGGCTGCCGGCGTTTTGATTCCTTTGCCGACGCGCCTGATCAGTTCGAGTGCTACTACCGTCTTGTACGATCATTGCCGCAAGGCTCAGTATCCTTACGGTTGGAAGGATACAAAAACGGGCGAACTCCACGGGGGCGGATCACGCATTGTTTGGGGATTCGAGGGCCATCCGGCATATGCTGTTGCAACAACCCTGGATAAATGCTTTTCGTCGATGATCCCGATTTCTTTGAATTGCACGAGTTTCGCTAATCTTATGCTGGCCGCCTGGAATCAGGGCAGTGCACATTGGGCGCCGTATGATGCGAGTCAAATGGTGGGCGGGTACGATCCTCTCGGGTTGAGGTACAATCTTCATCCGGTACACGACGGCAAACTCGTCCATGACGGCTATTGTTTCGATGTCGACGGAATAAAACAGAACGTTCAGGCCGGACGGCTCTATTACGTCGGGCTCTGTGATAACGATGGGTTCATAAAGCACGACACTGTCCTTTTGAACGGCAATTTTTATGAATGCAATACGGATCAGACACCGTCTGTTTATTCAACCTCGATCGACAAACGGTTAAAAAAGATAAAATATAACGCGGGCGGTGTGCGTATTTTCGGCCCAATGCCCTATTAGGCCAGTTTAAACCTATGAAAACGATTCTATTGACATCACTGTTTCTATTGGCTTTCTGCTTGCCGGCGTTGGGTCAGCAAAAAATGTACGAGCCAAAATCCGGGAGCGCGGAAAGAACGGCTCTAATCAACGCGATGCGCGATCACGACCTGAAGAAAAATCCCGATATCAGCGATGAGACTTTTGTCGCGTCGGGTCTGAAGGTTCAATCGGGCTGGGCGTACGCGAATGTCGAGCAGAAAACATCGAGCGGCCAACTTGTCTATGGGCAGGCTCATGTCTTTCTCCAAAAGACGGGGAACGTATGGAAAGTAGTATTCAGCACCTTCAACGACAAAAACGAGGTCGGCGTGGACGGCCTGGAACGGCTGAAAA
>JACMMN010000231.1 GCA_014379075.1 Pyrinomonadaceae bacterium
CCGTCAGGGCAGACACTCCCTACAGGTAGTGTTTCTGCCCTAACTGATGTTCATGTTAAACTTTTGTTTACTTTCATAACTTTTTGGAGTCGATAAAAGATGAAGATAGCACTAAACGGCGCCACGACGATGCACGCCGATCTCGAAACCGATGTCCGTGCCGCCGGGCAAGCGGGATATGATTTAGTAGAAATTTGGGCGTCGAAGCTCCGCACCTATCTTTCAACTCATTCCGCCTCGGATCTAAAAGCCCTGCTGACCGAAAACAACGTCGAGCCCTATTCAATTAATTCTATCGAGCACATAACATTTCGCACTTCGGAGGATTACGAATCGATAAAAGCACAGTGCGGCGAACTCTCGGAGATCGCAAGCGAATTGGCGTGCCCGTATATCGTTGTTGTGCCCGGAAAGCTGCCTGAACGGACGACAAAAGAGCAGATCATTGACGAATCAGTACGCGTGTTAAATGAACTCGCGGAGATCGCCGAGCCATACGGCATTTCACTCGCGTTCGAGTTTCTCGGGCAGACCGATTGTTCGGTGCAAACGCTCGATCTTTGCAATGAGATCGTCGAAAAAGTGGACCGAAAAAGCGTCGGAAACGTGATCGACACCTTCCACTTTTATGCAGGAAATTCGACATTCGAGGCAATAGATTCAATGAAGCCGGAAAAGCTTTTTATCTTTCACATAAACGACGCGGAAAATATGCCGAAGGAGCAATTGACTGACGCTCACCGGCTTTATCCGGGTGAGGGAATTCTCCCGATCCGCGAAATAAAAGAACATTTCGACAAGATCGGCTACGACCGAATGGTCAGCGTCGAGATCTTTCGCCCCGAATACTGGAGCGATGACCCATTCGAAGTCGCAAGAAAGGCAAAAGCGGCGACAGAAGAAGTTCTCGGAATAGGTAAACACGCGGCGGGCGGAAGTTGGTAAGATATTTACCCGTCAAAAGGTGCAAGAAGCACAAAAGAATTAGAATATTTTTGCGGCTTTTGTCTAATTGACTTTAAGATTGCCAGGAAAATGTTCATTTGCGGTTTTTGCGCCTTCTTGGCCTTAATCAGATTCATGGATAAAGTAAGAATCGGAATTGTAGGAACCGGATATATCGGCAACGTTCACGGCCGCATTTATTCGCGCGACGAACGGGCGGAAGTTTCGGCACTTTTCGATGTCGTTCCGGAACGGGCCGAGCGGACAGCACGAAGTATCGGCGGCAAGGTCTGCTCGTCGCGGGAGGAACTGCTTGCAAATTGCGACGCGGTTCTGATTTGCTCGCCTAATAAGACACACAAGGACATCGCTCTAAATGCCATTGTGGAAGGGAAGCATGTCTTTTGCGAAAAGCCATTCTCGATCGGAATCGACAACGCTCGCGAACTGTTGGACGCCGCAAACGCGGCTTCGGGCGTTTTTCAGGTTGGCCACAATCGCCGCTACGCTCCCGTTTACGTAAAGCTGAAAGAACTGCTGCAAAACGATAAGGCTCATTCGGCCCACATTAAAATGAATCGCGGCGAGCTGAAGAATCCAGTCTGGACGGGTGATGTGAACGTCACAGGCGGATTCTTGTATGAGACAACGATCCATCTTTTCGATATGATGCGTTTTCAATTCGGCGAGATCGAAGAGCTTACGGCATACGGTTCGTATCACGAATATCCGGAACTCGATGAGTTTTCCATCATTTTTAAGTTTAAGAGCGGATTTCACTGCACATTCGCGTCATCGTCGGATGCAAGCTGGCATTTCCCGTTCGAGCGCATCGAGGTTTTCTGTCATCATCGCACGATAATGAGCGAGGAAATGGAAAGGCTGCTCGATTCACGCGGAATGGATGCAAATTTTGAAACGCTTTCGTGGCATATGACCGAGAAGGAAGAGCGTTGGGGCTATGTACAGGAGGACAAGGCGTTTATAAATGCGATCGTGAACGGTACGGATCCGCCTGTCACAGCGCTGGACGGTTTTAAATCCGTTGAATTGGTAGAATCGGTTTATAATGCGATAAGGACCGGCGAACGAGTAAAGATCCGTGCAGGCGGTTGACTGTCAGGTACGGCTTCAATCGATAGCCGCATGTACGTGGGAGCGCTTAAACGCTTACCCTTTAGGAAGGCTCCCTAACGCTCGGCTTCGGGTGCGGAAAAACAGAACTTTCTCTGTTATCGTTCGTTAGATAAGTTTGTAAAACTGGCTGCCAAACCCGGTACTGCTATGATCCAATGTCAAAACTGCGGTCAATCTAATTCCGACACGAGCCAGTTCTGCCGCTTTTGCGGAACTAAATTTCTGGTCCGGCAGCCGAACGCTCAGGATAATTACGACTACCAGTCGCCGCGGCCATATGCATGGAAAACCGACGAATACCAAACTCAAAGTGAACCCCGGCCGCCCAAAATGGTTGCCCGGACAGAACCGCTCGCTCCGCCCGCCCCGCTCGGAAATCAACAATATGGCGGACAGCCGCTCGCCTACGCCGGGCCGCAATATTTAGCTGGAAACTATCGGTGCCCGCATTGCGGAACCCAGTATTTGCCAATAATCGAGCGGCGAATCTCGACGGCCGGCTGGATCACTTTTTCCTTGCTGCTCGTATTTACATTTATCTTTTTTTGGATAGGCCTGTTAATGAAGGAGAATGTGAGCATTTGCCCGGTTTGCAGAACGAAAGTAAGTTAATTTTTAGGTTTTCACTATCGATAGTAGTAACCCTTCGGATGCTCGATCTTAACCAAAGGGTTCGTGCTCAGAACCTCTACCCGGTGATAACCTTTCTTCATGTGGGTGGAAAGATAAGAAAGCAAAAATTGGCGGTTCAGCAGCAAGCCGAGATCTTTAAAGAACGGTTCAAAAGATATTGGAGCTATCGAACCCTGGAAAAATGCCCGCCCGCCTGTTTGGTCGGATAATTTCGCCAATGAACCTTGCCCGAAAAGGATCAATCTCGAATCACCGCCTTCAGTAAGGCTCGCCGGCGAGTAAAACGAAAAAACCGCGACACTGCGTCTTTGGGCGCGGAGAATAGCCCGGTCGAGATCGACGCTCTGACCCGGCGAAATGTCCCGTAGTCCCTGTGACGTGTCCAACCCGTCGGAAACCAGCAGTACTGCTCGTCGGCCAGCGGGAAGTGCATCAAAGCGGTCTAATGCGTCCACAACTCCGTCATATGGACTTCGGGGTGCTACCGCACTGCTCGACAAAACGATCCGCAGGGATTTCGCCGCTGCCTCAAGATCGTCCGTAAATTTCTGTCTGATCTGAAGGGTGCCGCCGCGCACATATGCGACCATTACCCGTGAGCCTCTCGGCAGTGAGCGGATAAAATTAGCTAGATCCCGGAGTTGAAGATTAAAATTGGACGAAAGGTCGTCCTGGATAAGAACGGCAAGGGCAAGCGGGGCGTCGGTAACGCTGCGTATGGAAAGAATCGTCTGTTCCTCTTTGTCTTCTTTAACGATCAGGCGTTCGGCCTGTACGAATTCCTCTACCCGATCCGTTTTCAGTTCGTCTTTCGTAAATATCGAGATCGGAATTGAAACGGTTCGCACACGCTGCGCTCCCTTTACCTCAGGTTCTTGGCCGAGTGCAGGCGAGTATAAAAGCGTAAATAGAAAAAGACCGGAGGCAAGACAGAAGATAATCTTATTTGTCATACGTTAACTTAGCCCGGATAAAGCTTCCGCAATCATATTACACATCTTTTCGATAATAAAAATTTGTGATGCCTAAAATTTGAATTAAGTTTCCACAGTTTGTAAAGTAAAGCATTAAAAATGAACGAATTGCAATCGAAATACGATGTTACGCCGCGGGATCTTGCGAAGGGGCGAAACCTGAAGATCGCGGCCTGGACAGCCCCGATCGTTATCCCTGCCGTCCCCGCCGTAATTTTCACGGCATTGCTCTTCATCTTCGGCGCAACCCCGCCAATTGCCGCAACGTTTCTTTTTTTTGGAATTATTTTGACGGCGATCGGCTTTCTGTCCGGCCTCGCTATTTCCGGTTTTAGTGCTTACCGCCACTCGAATTGGACTAAAGAAATGAGGGAACGCATCGCCGCCGACGGCATAAAGGCTGAAGAGATCGAATGGTTCCGCAATGAACTGAAATCGTCCGAGAAAAAGGCCTTGAAGGAAATGCAGACGACCGATCTAATGCTCGCCGACGCTTATCGCGAAACGCTTGCGTCGCGCTTGACCGCCTCGCGAATCATCCGTTCATCAAAACGCGAGCTGAATCTCACACGGCAGCGGCAAAATAGATTAAAACAGCTCAAAGCCGGTAATTCCAAGGATTTTCAGAACCAGATAAAAAGCGACGCGGACAAGATAGGGACAATACACAACGAAGCAAAGCAAATGTTGGCCGAGGCCGAATCACGGCTGGAAATGATCAAAGCCGCCGCTGTAAGAGGAAATAGTCTGGCCGATTCCGAACTCGCCCTCAAAAAATTATCGGCACGCTCCGCCGAACTCCCGCTCGCTCTCGAAGAGGCGAAAATGGCCGAGGAAATTCGAGCGGAGCTGGAAAAGGAATCAGCCGAATCGTAAATTGCGACTCGCAACAAAAAAAAGAGCCGCAATCGATAATTTCTTACCTTCGCGGCTAATTACTAATTTTTATCGGCGAGAGAGAACCGCAAAAGCCGTTCCAAACGCTTGAATCGAACCTGCTTATAACAGGTGGGTGGCAATCTGTTCCCGAAGGAACATCGTAACCGTCCTCTATGGCAAATCTTCAACATGGAAGATTGCACCGAAGCCGGCATTAGCCTCCCGTAATTCAAGTGTTGGTTCAATTATTTGTGCGTTCAGTGACGAACCAAGCAGTTTGAATCCTTCGCCTGAAAATAAGTCTAGCACAGTAGCGACAAAGAAAAAAGCAGAAATAATTGTGAACTCAGAGGCCTTACTGCTCGGTCTCAAATTCCTGCGTTTGAATATCTTTATGCTTCAGCACGCGGTCCAGCATCTCCGAGCATTCCGAACTTCGCGACGCAAGCTGGGCATCGACCTGTGCCTGGGAATTTTTTGCCTGGTGGAATTCGTCAGCGATATGAAGAGCCGCGAGAATGGCGACCTTGAGGGAATCGACGGTCAGCGTTCCGGATGAAATATCACGCATCTTGCTGTCCACATAATCGGCCAAACGCAAAATATAATCGTTATCGCCGTCCGAACGAATGCTGTAAGTCTGATTATATATTTCAACCCTGATGGATTGTTCCGCTGCCTCGGCTTTGCCTTTTCCGCTGATCATATACCTGCTCTCCCGACCACTTCCGCGACCTCGACGTCGATGATCGTCATTTTTTCCAGCATTGCTTCGACCTTTAACTGGATAGCATCGCGTTCGGAAAGCAGTGTTTCGATCTTTTCCGCAAGGACCGATTTTTCAGATAGGAGCGTACTCGCCGTCTTCCGCAGCGAAACCGCTTCGCGCTCGAGCCTTTCCTTTTCCTCACGCATCTTCTTCGCATATTCGATCGTAAGATAAATCTTATCTTCGAGATGCGAGAATTTCTCCATTCCCGTTAAGCCGTTCATTCAGCCGTCTCCGTTTTGTTGGGGGTCGTTAGAACTTGAGATATCGATTATGTTGACTTTTTGTAAAAAGTTCAAGTAATCCATCAACATTTTCTAATACCGCTGCTTGATACTTAAACCACTTTCGAGGGTTGTGATGATTTCGTTGTGGATCAACGCAACTTCCTCTTCAATTAATGTTCGTTCATCGCTCCGGTATACGAGCCGGATGGTAATGGAGCGCTCGTTTGCCTCCATCCCTTTTCCTTCGTAAATATCGACAAAATCGATACGTCTGCAGATAGCATTACCATTAGAAGCAATCGTGTCTCGAATCTCACCGAATGTCACCGAACGCGGCACCAGAAACGAAACGTCGCGTACGACCGAAGGATATTTAGGTAAAGCCTTGTATAAAATCGGAGGCGGCGTTTCCGCCAAAATTGTTTGCAGGTCGATCTCCGCCACATAAACTGGTTGTTTAAACTTATAATCGGCGGAGATTTCCTCATTTAGAAGGCCAAGCGAACCGACCTCTTTTCCGTTGAGTGAGATTGATGCGGATTGTCCTTTGCGAAGATGTTTGAATGACGCATCGGCAAATTCGAGGCCGCCGATTCCCACGGCTTCCACTGCTGCTTCGAGCGAGCCTTTAGCATCATAAAAATCAAGCTCGCGGCCCGGCATCGATCTGTTTTCAAATACCTTGTTACCTGTCAAGGTGATCGCGAACAATTCACGTTCTGACGGCAGCGGGTCTTCGCCGGTCTTTGCAGCGAACGCTTTCCCGATCTCAAACAGTGAAATATCACGCCGCTGGTGATTGAAATTCGACCGGACTGATTCGAGCAGGCCGGGCAGAAGCGTCGGGCGCATCCGCACGGCACCTTCTATGACCGAATCGTTTAACGTCACGAGCGGTTGGCCTGTCTTGTCGTCCAAAAGCCCCGGAACGGCCTCAAAAACCTCGTCGAATTTCGTATCGATAAAGCTGTACGACAATGCCTCGTCAAAGCCCAGGTCGACCAAGGTCTTGCGAAGAAGCTTCTTCCGGATTTCGGATGCCTGATATTCACCGGCGCCATAGGCGGCGGGAAGTTCTTCTCCGATGTTTTCATATCC
>JACMMN010000232.1 GCA_014379075.1 Pyrinomonadaceae bacterium
CGATCTTCAAAGCCTTCCACAATTCGCCGCCGGAATTTACCTCGATATCACTTCCGGCTTCTTTGACCGTGCGAAGGATCGCCATGTTCGAATTGGCTTTGGCGGCGTAGCAGATCTTTAGATTGCAAGCGATCTCGTTTTCGACGAGTTTGAGGCGGTCGATATTGCGGCGGATACGCGATTCGCTAAATACGAAAAGCGGTGTGCCGTGTTGAGCGGCAAGTTCGACGGCTGAAACTCCGCTGATTTGGAGTTGGCCGTTCCGCACTTCAAGAAAGTTATCGATCTCCCAGGCTTGAGTCATTTATTCGGATGTTTTGTCGATAGATGAACACAGATAAACACGGATATAGATCAGTGTTTATCTGTGGATAGCTATTTCTTAATTAACTGTATTCCGGTGCCTCGCGGATAAAGTCCAGGCAATGAGATCGGTAACTTACCCGAAATATCCTGCGTTCCTAAGATCGCTCTTGCGGTTGCGCGCTGGAGGCTGGACATATCGCCGTAGGCGACGACGTAGGTTTTTAGTTCGGGAAAGCTGCCTAAAATATATGGGTTGCCGAAGCTGAGGCCGATCACTTTTTTGTCTGCGGCGAGCATTTCTTTGAGGATCGCTGTGCCTTGTTCGGGAAGGCCGACGCTGTTTTTGGCGCCAGAACGGACGCGGCCGTAGAGTCCGGCGATAACGATGTCGGCTTCGCTGACGGCTTTGCGGGCGGCGGCGATTTGCTCGGCGGTTGAATTTTCCTGTAAATATGCCGACGTGAACTGTACGCCGCCGGAGCGGAGCGAACTCACCAAAGTTCCCATTGTCGAAGGGCCGTCGAAGCCGTTGGAAATTCCGAGCACGGCGATCTTCGCGTCTTTTTTCAGCGGAATTAATCCGGCGTCGTTGCGTACAAGCGTGATCGCCTTAGTCGCAACTTCTTCGGCCAATGCTCCGGTTTCGCTGTTCGACACAATTCTGTCGATCTGATCGATGGGCGTGATCTTTTGTTTGAAAAGGCCGAGCTCGTATTTCCAGGCAAGCTGTCGGCGGACCGATTCGTTGAGCCTTTCTTCGGAAATTCGGCCGGATTTGACGGCATCGCGAAGACCTCGCAGCATTGCATCGACATCGGCGGGTTTCTCCAAAATATCGGTTCCGGCGAGGAACGCACGGACACCCGCTTCTTCCTGCGTGAAATAAAGCGTCAGGCCGCTCATGCTCATTGCGTCTGAAACGATCAAGCCCTTAAAACCCATTTCCTTCCGAAGCAGATCGGTCTGCACTTTCGCTGAAAGCGTGGCGGGAATCGTCGCAACCTGCGTGACGATCTCGGCACCTTCTTCCGCGTCCCCCTGAATCGATTCTTTCAGTGGTTTAATGACTTCGCCGTCGATCTGCGGCAGGCCGATATGAGCGATCATCACCGATCCAAGTCCGGCGTCGACCGCTTTTCTAAACGGCAGTAACTCGGTTTTCTCGAGGCTTTCACGTGAATTGTTGATGATCGGCAAACCGCGGTGCGAATCGATGTTGGTGTCGCCGTGACCGGGAAAATGTTTCGCGGTTGCGAGCGTTCCGGTGCTTTGGAGGCCTTCGATGAACGCCACGCTGAAACGCGCGACATCCGCCGGATCTTCGCCGAAGCTGCGGACGTTTATTACGGGATTGGCGGCGTTATTATTGACGTCCAAAACCGGAGCATAAATATGCTGTATGCCTATCGCCCGTGCCTCACGGCCGGTCACCACGCCGATCTTTCGGGCGTATTCCGGTTCGCCGGTTGCGGCTACGGCCATTGCCCAAGGGAAATTCGTCGCATCTCCAAACCGCATTCCTATACCTGTTTCCGCATCGAGCGACATCAGGAGAGGAATTTCGGCAAGCTCCTGCATTCTATTGGCTAATATCGTGGTCTCATATATCGGAGCTCCGAAAAATATCACGCCACCGATCTTATTTTCCTCGACATCGCGTTTCAAACGCTTGAAAAAATCGCTGTCCTGATTGGCAAATCTGGCATTGATGCCGATATGAATAAGCTGTCCGACCTTTTCATCGGCGGACATTTTTTTCAACTGCTTATCGGCGAATTTCCACGCCTTTTCGGAAGGTTCTAATTTCTTCGATTGCGCGCGCGGTGAAGCGGCGGTCAAAGAATTTAACGCTAAGAAAACGGTTAGAAATAAACTAATTAGAAACTTCATCTTTATTACTCGAGAGTATCAAACTTGCGATAAATGCAACAGAAACTGTCGTAAGACTGCCGATCAGTGCGTACCATGTCCACGCAATAACCGGCCCCGGAACAAGTTTATTTGATGCAAGCAAAATGTATGTCATGAGAAAAATACTTAGAAGCATCCCGATCAAGGCGTGAATTTCTTTCGCACGTTTCAAAAAAGCCCCGACGAGAAATACACCAAGGATCGGGCCATTGATAAGCGAAGCTACGGAAAGTGCCAATCCCAGAGCGGACTCGCCCGACCGAATAAACGCAATTGCAACAAGAATTTGAATTATGCCGATTATGACTGTAAGCCAGCCCGAAAGTTTCAGTAGGTGATTGTCAGAAATATTCTTGGCAAACGGCTTGTACAGATCGTTGATCGCAGTCGCGGCAATTGCATTGAGCGACGAGGATAACGCAGCGGCGAAAATGGCGGCAACGACCAAACCCGATAATCCCGGCGGCATATGCTGGGTTATGAAATTCGGAAATACCTGATCGCCCTTGGCAAATGGAAACGTTGCCGGAATGCCCGAATTCGCGACGCCTGCCTGGGCATATTCGACCGCCGTATGAGGAGCGTAAAAAGCGAAAAGCAAGACGCCGATAAACAGAAATCCAATAAACTGGCCCAGTACGACCGCTCCCGACGAAAGCAAGGCGAGCGAAGCCGACGAGGGTTTTTTAGTGCAAAGGTAACGCTGGACGAGATATTGATCCGTTCCGTGCGTGGACATTGTCAGGAAACATCCGCCGAGCAAACCGGCCCAAAAGGTGTAAGTTTTTGTGAAGTCCAGCGTGAAATCGAACAAACTGAATTTATTAAATTGTTCACCGAGAGCGGAAACACTCGCGAATCCTCCATCGATATTGTTCAAAAGTACGACAGCAGCGGCGATTGCACCGCCTATGTAGATTACAAGCTGAACAACCTCGACCCAAATGACGGCTTCAATGCCGCCGTAGAATGTAAAGACGATCATTATGATGCCGAGCAGAATGACCGAGCCTATGATTACCGTCGTTGCATCGCTGCCCGGATTGAACGATGCATAAACGGCAGCCAAAACAATCGCCGTTAACAGCAGCCGGATGCCGTCCGCGATATTCCGCATTATGACGAAAAGGCCGGAGGCGAGCATTTTAACCTTCGTCCCGAATCGATCTCCAAGCAATTGATAAACCGTCTGCAATTCGCCCTTGAAATACATCGGTATAAAGACAAGCGAGATCACCACGCGGCCGAGCATATAACCGAAAACAAGCTGCAAAAACTGAAAATTGCCGCCCTTCGCAAATGCGATTCCCGGCACTGAAACGAACGTGATTGTACTCGTCTCGGTCGCGACGATCGACATAGCGATCGCCCACCACGGCACATTCCGGTCGCCGACAAAGTAATCCTCGGTGGTTTCCTGCTTACCCGAAAACCAAATACCGAATGCGGTTATTCCGATCAGATAGCCGAAGATTATTATCAGGTCGAGTGTTTGCATTTATTTTAATGAAGAAACGGCTTTCTCCACAATAAAGTCTGCTTTGGCCAATTCACTTTCCGCGGTTTGCCGACTTACATTGGCTCCGCTCATTACCAATGCTACTCGCAGATCACCTTCCGATTCATCTAACAGTGAATTTGCTGTCGATTCGTCCAAACCGGTTTCCGTCATTAATATACGCAATGCACGTTCTTCGAGTTTTGTATTGGATGATTTCATGTTCGTCATCCGGTTGCCTTTGACGTAGCCGAGGCGGATCATGGTGACGGTCGAGATCATGTTCAGCACCATTTTCTGGGCGGTTCCGGCTTTCATTCGAGACGAGCCGGTGATAGCTTCAGGGCCGACGATGGGGACTATGGCAATATCGACCGCCTTTTCCAGGTCGGAACCGGAATTGCAAACGATGCAGGCGGTAAAACAATCCAAACTTTTTGCGTATTCTAAGCCGCCAATCGTATAAGGCGTTCGACCCGATGCGGCAATCCCAATGACAGCATCTTTTTTCGTCAATCCTCGTTCTTGCAAATCTTTGGCGCCCGCATCTTTCTCATCCTCGCTCGATTCCGAAGCTTTATAAAGTGCATCGTAACCGCCCGCGATCACACCCTGGACAAGATCGTATGAAACGCCGAATGTTGGCGGGATCTCCGAAGCATCGAGCACACCGATGCGTCCGCTCGTGCCCGTTCCGACATAGAAAAGCCGTCCGCCGTATTGCAGTATCTCGACGATCTTATCAATCGCCGCCGCGATCTCCGGTAAAACCATTTCGACCGCTAATGCGACATTCTTGTCTTCGTCGTTGATCAGCTTGATCGCTTCCAAAGTCGAAGCTTTGTCGATCGCGGCGGTTTTCGGATTTTCCTGTTCGGTTATTGGAAGCATTGATAGATTATTTGGCTCCATTTCTTAGCGCCATCAACGCCGCCGCTTGTGCGGGCGGCATCAGCGGCTCGGTCAAATAAGCTTTTGGAGCGCATTCGCGAACTACTTTCAGCATTGAGCCTGTCAGCAATTCTCCGGCGTTGAAAATACTTCCTACACAGCCGATCGGGACTTTTGTGCGGGCCAGCTTTAGCTTTTTGATGACCGCGCAAGCCGCCACTCCGAGTTCTAGTCCCGCATCTTCCAGTATCTCGACGGCAATCTTATCACCTTCCTGAGCGGTCTCGACAACGAGACGGGCAAAACCGGCTATCCGCGTGTTGTCCACCAAAGGGGAATAGATCGCGACGATCAAATTCTCCGGTCCTGACGCACGAAAATATTCCGCTGCTCGTTCAGAAAGTAATGTCTGGATGCCTCGGCCGTCGGATGCCTTGGCGACCGTGTGCAGCGCCTTCTGGGCGATCCCGACACCGCCGCCTTCGTCACCGGCGAGCGGCCCCCAACCGCCCGAGATCGCGAGTTCGCCGGAAGCATTTTTACCGAGACAGATAGAGCCGGTGCCGGCAATGACAACCAATCCCGGTTTGCCGAGCGTCGTTCCGTACAAAGCGATCTCGGCGTCCGTCACCACCTCGACCTTGCCGATTCGCAGCCGGTTGATAAAACTCTCGCGAACCCGCTGCTTCAGATCGGCACGCCTCACGCCGGCAAGCCCGAGAGTCGCGGCGGCAATGTCCCCGCGCGAAACTCCCGCGTTGTCACAGGCCTCGTTCGTAGCTTTTACGATGTTTGCCACCGCCGTTTCGACGCCGACCCGCAGCGGGTTCGACGGCCCCGCATTGCCTTCGCCCTTTACCTCCTCCGCCGCATTAATTATGATTATCTGCGTTTTGGTTCCGCCGCCGTCCACGCCCAAATACAGCTGGTGCGATTTGTCCTTGCGGCTTCTATTAGGGGGAATAACGGCCATAGGCGAAAGTTTTTCGTAAAAAGGTTATTCTATTCTTAGATAAACTTGACATATAATCAAACATAGTAGATTTTATGTATTCAATAAGTTTATTTGATACACCAGTCGCTAGTCGTCCGACTCAGCTGCCAGTTTTACAAAAATTATATGGAGATCAGACAACTTAGAGCTTTTCTCGCAATAGCCGAAGCCAAGACTTTCACGGCCGGAGCGCGCCGTGTAAACGTGACGCAGGCTGCTATTTCGATGCAGATCCGCCAATTGGAAGACGAGGTCGGGCTGCCGATATTTACGCGCACGCCGCGGCGCGTGATCCTGACCGAAGCCGGCGAATATTTGCTCGAACGTGCTAGAAAGATAATGCGAGAGCACGATTCGGCACTGTCCGAGATAGCGGAGGTTGCGGGAGCGGAGCACGGACGGCTGCGGATAGGTTCGGCGTCGGCGACGTTTGCAACGCATCAACTTCCTATCATCATTCAGCGTCTAAAAGATAAATTTAAAAACGCGGAGCTTTCGGTGACGTCGGGAACCAGCGAAAGACTGGTCGATAAGATCATGCACGGAGAGGTCGATATGGCATTCGTGTCCTTGCCGGTCGACAATCTCAACATCACGACCGAATCGCTTTTCAGTGACGAGATCGTTGCCATCGCCAACCCGAAACATCCGCTGGCAAAAGAAAAATTTATCAGCGCCGCGACACTTGCCGGCGAAAAGCTGATCCTCGGCGAACAGGGCGGCAACACGCGGCGGATGGTGGATGAATTCTTTAACGCCGCCAACGTCCGGCCGAATATAACGATGGAGCTTTCGCGCCAAAGCGCGATCAACCAAATGGTCGAAAATAATTTGGGCGTCGGAATCGCCGGCGCAAAATCCGTATCGAAGGACATCCGCGAAGGCCGCCTCACCTCTTGGCTGATCGAAGGCGCGGAGATCAAATGGGAACTCGGCCTGGCAAGGCTCCGCGGCGGTTATTATTCACCGATCGCGAAGGAATTTGTTGGATTTTGTAAGGAAAGCTTTGTCGAGAGAGACAAGGAATTGAAGGCAAAGCGATAAATTAACCGCAGATTTACGCGGATAAACGCAGATATAAATTTAGAGCAATGAAATCTATCTTCACATTAAATCGAACCGGAATCTTCTCAATCACCTTTTCTGTCTTTCTGATCTGCGTTTATCTGTGTTTATCTGCGGTTAATTCTCTTTCTCAAGGCTTGCCGGTTGCGGCTCCGCAGACGGTTGGGATGTCGGCGGCGAAGCTTAATGGGATCGATGCCATCGTCAACAAAGACATTGCCGACAAAAAGCTTCCGGGAGCGGTCGTTATTGTTGGGCATAAGGGAAAGATCGTTTACCGGAAGGCTTTTGGCAACCGTTCGCTTGTGCCGACGGTCGAGAAGATGACGGTCGATACGATCTTCGACGTCGCCTCCCTGACCAAACCGATCGCCACCGCTACTTCGATAATGATCCTCGTCGAGCAGGGAAAGCTTCGCCTGAATGACACGATCGGCAAATACATCACGGATATCGACGATGCGGAAGCCAAAAAAGTCACGATCCAACAGCTTCTGACTCACACCTCCGGCTATCGCCCCGATTTCGACCTCGGTGAAAAATGGACCGGCAATGACGGAATGCTCACCGCTCTGAAAAAGGAAAAGCTGCGGAATCCACCGGGGACGAAATTTGTTTATTCGGATATTGGGTTTATTGTGCTGGGGGAAATCGTTTTCCGAGTCATGGGCGATAATCAGCACGAATATTTCAATGCAAATCTTCGGAGGGCGTTACAGATAACTTCTACTTTTATCGACCCTCGGCATCGAAACAGCGTCTGCTTTAATTGTCCTCCAGAACTCGTCGCTCCGACTGAAAATGTTAAAGGGCAAAGTAGTTATTTAGGGTCGAAGTACGAGGGTGAAGAGAGAGCAGGAGACGTTATACTTCGTGGAGGAGTCCACGATCCCACAGCTTTTCGTATGTATGGTGTCGCCGGTCACGCTGGGCTTTTTTCAAACGCTGATGATCTTGCACGTTACTGCCAATTGCTCCTGAACGGCGGCGTCGTGCCGGACTGGAGCCAACATCCTGCTGGCCGGGCGAGCAAGATGCTCGCCGCTCCAGTCCGCATACTCTCAGCTCAAACCGTCGCGAAGATGACCTCGCCGATTGTCGTTTCCGAGGACGGGGCGACGCGCGGGCTTGGGTGGGACATGAACACGGCGTTTTCATCGAATCGCGGCGAGCTTTTTCCGCTTGGATCGTTCGGGCATACGGGTTTTACCGGGACGAGCGTTTGGATCGACCGCGTTTCGCAGACCTTCGTCGTTTTTCTCTCGAACCGCGTTCACCCCGACGGCAAAGGCGATGTCACGCCGCTGCGTGCAAAGGTCGCGACGATTGCGGCCTCGGCGGTTGAAGATACGCCGATTGAGATGTACCGTCTCGCCGAGAATATTTATTCATCGCAGGTCGCGGCGCAAATTCCGAAGTTTAAAGAGCAGGTCGAACGGAACGCCGGCTTCCAGCCGGCTATTGACACGCGGGCTGGATGCCGGCGTTCCG
>JACMMN010000233.1 GCA_014379075.1 Pyrinomonadaceae bacterium
AAGAGTAGTTCCAGCGGAAGGTCAAATTCCCGCGTGATCACCAGATCCTGTTTGCCGTTTCCGGCCTTGATCTTTGTCTTTCGTTCCATGTTATTTGTTCTTGTATTTTTTCATCACCGTTTCCAGTTTATTGAACCTTTCGTCCCACATTTCGCGGAATGGTTCAATAAAGTCTGCGATCTCTTTCATCTTTTCGGGATTAAGGTGATAGAGAATTTCTCTGCCGTTCTGCTCTTGTTCAACCAATTGGCATTCGGTGAGTATTTGCAAGTGTTTTGAAACTGTCGGCCTTGCCGTGTCAAAGTTTGAGGCTATCGCCCCCGCCGTCATCGATTGCGAAGCAACCAATACAAGTATCGCCCTCCTCGTCGGGTCGGCTATGGCTTGAAATACGTCTCGTCTTAAGTTCATTGCGTAGTTACATGACTACAAATATACGTGTAGTCATATAACTACACAAAGTTTTATGCGAAGTCAAGCGGCGGAATCTTCAACGGCCGTACCAGGTCTTAACCTGCCTATACCAAAACAGCTAAAAATGGGCTTAAAAAATAAAATGTGGTACGTTCCACATATGAAACATAAAACAATGGATAAAACAAAATCGCAACGGTTTTCCTGCGCATAAAAAGGCTTCATTTATTTCTAAACGAAGCCCTTTGCTTGATCGAGTATCTGAAGGATCAAACTGAAGCAGCTATGGCTTCATCGAATATTTGCAGAGCCACATCCACGTTTTCTTTACTCAGGATCAGCGGCGGTGACCAGCGGATCGTGCTGGTGCCGCAGCCGAGGATTATGAGGCCGCTTTGGAAACACGCCATTTCAATTTTGTCACGGAGTTCCGGAGCCGGATCTAAAGTTTCCCTGTCGGTTACAAATTCGACTCCCAGCATCATTCCCAGGCCGCGAACATCGCCGATGCAGTCGTATTTGTCCTTTAATTTATTCAACCCTTTTTCGAGATATGCACCGACATTGTGCGAATTATCGACTAATCCGCCTTGCAGTAATTCTATCGTTTTTAGTGCCGAGGCAATTGCTACCGGGTTGCCGCCGAATGTGGAAGCGTGGGCGCCTTTGTGCCAATCCATGATGTCGGCTTTTGCCGTGCAAACGCCGATCGGCATGCCGGAGCCGATGCCTTTTGCCATGCAGACGATGTCGGCCTTGACGCCATCGTGGTGATCGAGGGCGAACATTTTGCCGGTGCGGCCCATGCCGGACTGGACCTCGTCGATGATGAGCATTATGCCGTTCTCATCGCAGATGCGGCGTAATTCTTTGACGAAAGCGGTCGGGGCGGGAATGTAGCCGCCTTCTCCCTGGACGACTTCGAGAACGATGCCGGCCACTTCTTCGGGCGGCGTCGTCGTTTTGAACAGGCGGTTTTCGATCCAGTTTATAACGTCTTTCGTTATCTTTTCTTCACTGGTCGGCATCTCGTCGGCGAAGTGCCGGAATTTATTCGGATACGGAATATGCACGACATCGAGTGCCTGCCGCATAAATCCGAGCCGCTGCGCTTTTTTGGATGATGTAAGGCTTAACGCTCCCAATGTCCTGCCGTGAAATGAACCGAAAAATGAAATGAATTTCTGCCGCCGCGTATGATACATCGCGAGTTTTAATGCTGTTTCGATCGCTTCGGCGCCGGAATTGGCAAAGTGCGATTTGGTGGGGCCGTCGATTGGCACGATCTCGTCCAGCTTTTTGCCTAGTGCGGGCATGTGGCTGTAATAAAAATCGGTGCCGCAGAGATGGATCAGTTTCGCGGCCTGGTCGCTGATCGCTTTGACGATCTCGGGATGGCAGTGGCCGGTGGAACAGACGGCGACTCCGGCGTTGCAGTCGAGAAAGACGTTTCCGTCGGGGTCGGTGATCCAAACGCCCTGGGCGCTTTCGGCGACCAGTTTATAATCGGGCCGCGGGTAGCTGGGCGTGACATATTTGGCGTCTTCGGCAATTATCTCGCGTGAGATCGGGCCGGGAAGTTCGGTTTTAATTAAAGGCTTTTGTAATTCTGTGCTCGGTGTCATGATTTTTCTCCGTTAAATTGAATGTTTCGCCCTTGCTCAAGCGTGGGCGTCTGCGGTTTGTGGTTGTCCGCGCTGGTGCGAACAAATGCTTCAAAGGAGAAACGGTTAGTCACCGGCGAAGAGATTCGGTCGGCTAATATTCGGCCTGAGTTTTGCGATGCTTCGCGGTGTCATAATGAATGGAATAATATAACAGATTTAGGGATTTTCGTAAAAGATCAAGTATTTTGGGTCGGGTTCTATTCTTTTTGTGTTGTTTTTTTTGCGTTCTTCGCGGCTTTGATTTGCGGCTGTGCGTGAGAAAACAGAAGTTTCACGCAAAGCCGCGAAAGACGCTAAGCAAGACTAAGAAAACGGACGAAACAACCCCAAAAATACGAATACCGATTTAGACTATGCAATCACCGCAAATTCATTTTTTGCAGTATCGTTTGGAAACGCGAATCTTCGCGGACGAAATCATACTCGTGGTCGT
>JACMMN010000234.1 GCA_014379075.1 Pyrinomonadaceae bacterium
AGGCCACTATGTGCGTGGGGTGGATTCGGTAAGAGCGAATTTTTCCCAATGGAAAAATGTGAGGATCATCGAGGGTCCGATTCCCGAAACACTTTCGGAGATCGACACGGCGTCTATCGCATATCTCCATCTCGATATGAATTGTGCCCCGCCCGAAACCGCAGCCCTCAATTTTCTGTGGGATAGGCTTGTTCACGGTGCATTTATTTTGCTCGACGATTACGCGTATCACGGCTACAGCGAACAAAAATATGCCATGGACGGCGCCGCAGCCGCCAAAGGCCTGAAGATCGTGTCGCTCCCGACAGGCCAGGGCTTATTAATAAAACTCTGAACCGCCGCAAACTATTTCCCTCTCAATCATCGCCCGCGATCCGCTTCGGACTGTCATCCACATCGCCCGTCGGCA
This sequence comes from Pyrinomonadaceae bacterium, assembly GCA_014379075.1. Lineage (GTDB taxonomy): Bacteria > Acidobacteriota > Blastocatellia > Pyrinomonadales > Pyrinomonadaceae > OLB17. The sequence goes on from JACMMN010000234.1 coordinate 410, forward strand.
CGTCGCCTTCGAGGTGCGGGTCTTCCACCGGATGGGGAACTTCTTCACCCGGCGGTACCGGGATCGGCTGTCCCTCGACATCGCCATCCGGCAAATCCTGTATATCGCGCGGATCCCGTTCGTGATCCGGATTTCCGTAATCGACTGAATTAACATCTGGATTCGGAAGGTTTTGTACGTCCTGCATTTGAATTTATCCTCCTTTTTTGGAAAACGAGGGTGCAAATACCGTGCCTTTGTGATTTTTACCAAGTTTAATAAAGATTCTTACGGTGCAACAAAATGATTTGTAACGATTTAATGCGCGTTTGGATCGCCTGCTTCCGCAGGCTTTTCCCATTGGAGAAAGACTCAAGGTCAAAATCCAAACGCTCGAACTCTGCACAACAAAAATCCGGGCCTGAATATTCAAGCCCGGCTTTATATTTAATGTCCCTTGAAATTTACATTGCGGGAATCTTTATCTCGCGTCCGGCCCCGAGAACTGAATTCGGAAGCAGGCCGTTATATTTTGCGACCTCTGTCGGGTTAGCTCCTACGCGGGTCGCAAGTTTTGCAACCGTGTCGCCGGCTTGGGCCTTGACGATCCGGGCGGAAATTCCCGGTGCCGTGGTACTCGGCGTTGTAGGCCTTGCGTAAGCGATCGTATTTATCTTGTTGCCGGTAACCGGTACAAAAACTTTACCCTTTGGCGTGTTCATTCCCGGATTAGCCGCTATCAATTCGGCGACGCCGACACCGGTGCGGTTCGAGATCGTCTGCCACGATTCACCCTGTACGGAATTCGCGAGGTTCGTGTTATTGATCCTCGACGCCGGAACGCGGCGGAAAACTGCTACGATCTCGTTCGATTTGCCGGCCGGAACGTTAATCACATAAGGCTCGGGCGGCGTCACGTTATTGCGAAGGTGCGGATTGAGATAGCGTATGTACTGCACGCTCGTATCCGAAGCCTGTGCGAGCAGGCTCAAATTGGTTGAAGCCGGAACACGAACGCGGTCATACTGCAGCGACGGTGCCGGACGGACATGGCCGAAACCATATTGCCCAGGACTGTTGGCGATAAGGATCGTCGCCAAAATGTTTGGAACATAGTTTCGCGTTTCCTTCGGTAAATACGGATAAGCGGCCCAGAAATCTTTTACACCGGCACGCCGGATCGCCTTATCGACGTTGCCTTCGCCGCAATTGTAGCCGGCCATTGCGAGTTCCCAATTTCCATAGCGGTTAAAAAGGAATTTTAAATAACGTGCTGATGCTCTAGTCGCCTCATCAAAACTGTTCCTCTCGTCAACATGCGCCGTTCTTTTAAGTCCGTAACGTGAACCCGTGCCGGGAATAAACTGCCACAATCCGGAAGCCGCCATATGCGACATCGCTGTCGGTTTCCAGGAGCTTTCGACCTGGCCAAGCCACGCAACGTTTTCAGGAATTCCTTCTTCCTTAAAGATGCGCCGGGCCATCCGCATAAACATGCCGGAGCGGTAAAGCCCGTTTTCCATCGTCGTCTTCCCGCGTCCGCGATAATAGTTGATGTACTGCTGGATCATCGGGTGGACCTGAAACGAAAAGCCTAATGATTTATTGGCGACCGCGTATTGAATGTATTGATATTGGGCCTGGGCAACGGGATTTGAATCTACCTGAAGTTCGTCGGTCGTTAGTTCGAGTTTCGAAAGCTCGTCGAGCGGCGACGGTTCGAAACCCTGTTCGTTAAACCCGATCAGCGAACCGTTCGGCTGATTGGCACCCGGAATCGCCGCAAGTGTCGCCGTATTCTTGTTAGGCACTTTATTGGCCGACGGTTTTACGATTTGAGCGACGGCATCGGCCAACTGAAAATCGGCATCGTTCCATTTCCAGCCGCAGGTGGCGGAAAGTTCCCTGATCTTCGGCGTCTGTGCGTCCGCGGGAAATTCTATCCGGTAAACCGTTTCGATCAACTGCGAATAGCAGCTTTGCAGCTTTTGGTCCCTTTGAATATTGAGCGTCGAATACAAAAACACTTCGACCGATTTGTCGAAGCTGCTGCCGGAATCGGAGCGGCGATTTTCTTTGAGAGCGGCCATTCCTTCCTTGAAAGACTTGCCGGAATCGTCAAGGACTTTATTTACCTGCGCCTGAGCGCTCAAGATCTCCGGTGTCTGGCCAATGGAAATCGTACTAAAACTTAATATTATAAATACGGATAAACTTAAAACTTTATATATGCTTGTTTTCATTAACTTCGTCTATACTCCTTTATCTTCAGGGTTAGGGCGAATTCGAAAAACGGCCTAAATATTTTGCGTTGTAATTTATAACGCTAATAATCTCTAAAAGTTCCTAATTGATAGGGTTTACTAAATACAGCCAAGCGCAAACCATTTCGAATTTAACACACACCACAATCGCGGTCAAGAATTTCGCCGGTGCAAAGCCGGCAGGCTCGTGTTTCGTTTCACCTCACAGACCTTTGTTTCACACAACCGCGCTCATCCACAGATCAGCATCTTTTGCGGCTTTTCGGCCTTAGGTCTTTCTCGCTGCCTTTGCCGCCGCTTTCGGTTCGAGCAAGGCATTCTCGAAGACTTCCAGCACATTCTCCACGAATATAAAGTTCAAATCCTCGAGAACTTCCCGAGGCATATCTTCAAGATCGCGCCTGTTCGGTGCGGGAAGAATAACGGTTTTCATTTTCGCACGGCGTGCCGCGAGAAGCTTTTCTTTGACTCCTCCGACCGGCAGGACGTTGCCTCTTAATGTGATCTCGCCCGTCATAGCAACGTCTTTGCGCACCGGCCGCTGAGCCAGAACGGACACTAAAGCGGTCGCCATCGTAATTCCCGCACTCGGCCCGTCTTTCGGGATCGCGCCTTCGGGCAAGTGGATATGAATGTCGAAATTCTCCAGGACGGATTCGTCAATCCCTAGTTCCGCCGAACGGGCTTTGGCATATGAAAATGCGGCCTGAGCCGATTCCTGCATCACTTCGCCGAGTTGGCCGGTGAGCATGAGTTTTCCTTTTCCTTTGGTCTTTAATGCTTCGATAAACAAAATGTCGCCGCCAACCGCGGTCCACGCGAGGCCGGTAACAATACCGATCTGATCTTTCTTCAACGCACCTTCGGTAAAAATTTTCGGAGTGCGTAGATACTCCTTCAGGTTGTCCGCACTGATTTTGACCGGCTGAAAATCGGCTTCCAATTCAGCCTTCTTCCGTGCGACCTTCCGCGACACTTTTCCGATCTCGCGTTCCAACTGACGCAGCCCGGCCTCCTGGGTATATTCGCTGACGATCTTGGTTATGGCTTTGCGGTCAAACTTAACATCGTCTTTTGCGAGCCCGTTTTCTTCTATCTGCTTAGGAACCAAATGACGCCTGGCGATCTCGGATTTTTCCTCTTCCGTGTAACCGGACAGCGAAATTATCTCCATGCGGTCACGCAAAGCGGGTTGGATAGTGTCGAGCACGTTAGCCGTCGTCATGAACATTACGTTCGAAAGATCGAACGTGATGCCGAGATAGTTATCGCGGAAACTGGAATTCTGTTCGGGATCGAGCACCTCTAAAAGAGCGCTCGACGGATCGCCGCGAAAATCGGCTCCGACCTTGTCGATCTCGTCGAGCATTATCAGCGGATTATTCGTCTCCGCCTGCTGTATCGCCTGGATTATTCTTCCCGGCATCGCACCGACGTAGGTTCTGCGGTGGCCGCGGATTTCGGCTTCGTCGTGAAGCCCGCCGAGCGAAAGCCGGACGAATTTACGATTGAGCGCCCGAGCGACCGATCGGCCGAGCGACGTTTTACCGACTCCCGGAGGGCCTACGAGGCAAAGGATCGAGCCTTTCGGCTTCTCCATCAATTTTCGGACGGCGAGTGCTTCGATGATCCTTTCCTTCACGCGTTCGAGTCCATAATGATCCTCATTAAGGATCTTTTCAGCCTTTTTGAGATTAAGATTATCCTTCGACGCGTTCGACCACGGCAGCTCGGTCATAATATCGAGCCAATTGCGTAAAGTCGCGGTTTCCGCCGTATCGGGATGCATCCGTTCGAGCTTCTTTAGCTGGCGAAGCGCTTCTTCCTCCGCATGCGCAGGCATTTTGACCTTTAAAATGTTGTTGCGGTAGGCCTCGATCTCTTCGAAAAGCTCATTGCCATCGCCAAGCTCGCTTTGTATCGCTTTTAACTGCTGGCGCAGGAAGTATTCACGCTGCGAACGGTCGATATCGGCACGCGCCTGTGTGTTGATCTCAGCCTGAACGGTCAGGACATCGATCTCCTTACTTAAAAGATCATTAACCTTGCGGAGACGTTTGACGGGTTCGGAGATATCGAGGACACTCTGGGCATCTTCCACCTTAAGTTCGAGATTCGACGCGGAAAGATCGGCCAAACGCCCCGCGTCGTCAAGATTGGCGATGATCGCGAGGACCTCCGGCGAAATGTTTTTGCCCAGGCTGGCTGCCCTTTCCATTGAGCCGCGAACATTACGAACCAACGCCTCGACTTCGAGTGAGCCTTCCGGTGCCAGCGGCTCGGAGATGGGTGTAATGCCTACCTTTACATAATCGCCGGAAGCATCTACCGAATCGACTATAGTGCGCGAAAGCCCCTGGATGAGAATGCGGATGCGGCCATCGGGCAGTTTCAGCATTCGCATGATGATCGCCACCGTACCGACATCGTAAAGGTCTCCCTGGGCCGGATTTTCCTTGTTCACATCCTTCTGCGACACAAGCACGATCATGCGGTTGTCTTTTAACGCTTCCTCAACGGCCTTTATCGATTTGTCGCGTGAAACAAAAAGCGGCACGATCATAAATGGATAAATAACAATATCGCGCAGCGGCAGGGCGGGCAGCTCCGAAGGGATCTGCATCATCGGTTCAACTACATCGCCCTCGGCAAGGCCGATAGGAAAATCTTCAATTTCAACCATAACCCTTTATTTTAAACAGAAGCCGGCGCGTAAGCAAGGGCACAGCGAAGGTGTCGACGAAAAGGGTTCGGATCAACGCTATTTTTTCTTCTTCTTTTTTGCGGCGGTTGGTTGGGGACGGCCGCGTGAGCTTACGAGATCTTTCAACTCGGTCATAAAGGCGGAGACATCTTC
>JACMMN010000235.1 GCA_014379075.1 Pyrinomonadaceae bacterium
GTTCTTTGTGTCCTTTTCGCGAGATATTACCGGAAATAAATATCGACGTAATCGGCGACCGGATCGCATGGGTTGTCGATCTGCTGCAGCCGCCAGTATTTTCGTTTACCGGTTATTCTGAATGTAAACGAACCTTTTCGTTCGCACGGATTGCCGCTGTTGATGTGGCTGACTTGCGAAACAATCTTGCCTTCGAACGTAAATTCCTTGGCGTCGATACGCGTGATCAGGCCGTCGATCGATACGAAATCCGTATTGGCCCGGCCCTTTTGCCGGCCTTTTATCGAATAAACACCGCCTCTGTTCGTCACCGTCGCCGTTCCGAAATAATCCCAGCTTATCCATTGCAGCGACAGCTTGTGACGGCCAACCAGCATCTTTGCGGCAGCAGCATTGTTAACATCGGTTTTTTGCTGGGCAAACACTCCGGCCGTCAATATGCCCATCAGGGATAATATCGAAAGAAAAACGAAGAAGCGTTTCATATTATTGACTAAAGTCTTTCCTAAAATTCCAGTTCCTGTCTGATAGTCGTCAGTGATCTTACCCCGGGAAACAGCTTCGATAAATTTTCCGCTTCTTTTGCAGCGGTTGCCGGCGGGATATGGACGGCAACGTATATTTTCGCGGCGATCTGTTCCCGCACAAGTTTTCGGCCCGCGTCGGAAAGGAAATACCAGTACGGCACAAAGGCAACATCGATCTTCTCCTTTGGCAGTTCAAAGGCCGCGAAGTTTTCAACCGTCATATCTGCATCGCCGAACTGAAACAGTTTTTTGCCGCCGATCTCTACCAGATGGCCAAGATTCTTCACCCACCAAAACCGGTCGCTGCCGTGCTTTAGCCCAAGCACCGTCACCTTGATACCGTCTATGTCGAACTGCTTTTTCTGCTTCCATTCCGGCGTGTATTCACGCGTTTGGCTCCGCACGGTTTCATGGTCCTTATAATTTTTCGCCACTTCGAGCATTGTTTGCGCCGAAGAAATAAGCACGGCCTTGGGATTGTTCTTAAGATGCAGGCCTACTGATTCGGGATGAAAATGATCCAAATGTATGTGTGAAACCAAAACGACACGCACTTGATCAAAAGGCGGCTGGGCCGATTCCATTGCACTCAGCAGATCAGGCGGTGGGAAGAGATAGTCAGGCCCATATTCGCGATGTAATCCGTCCAGCAATACCGCCTTTCCGCCGTGCGAAACCAGCACACCCTCGTTACCGACGTATAATGCTTTAACTATCGCATTTGCGCTCGGCCTTGACTGCGCGCAAACGGTTAGGGCTAGAGCCAGTGAAAGCAGGATATTTTTGGAAAAGGATCGCATACGTAAAATCCTCGCGGGAGATCATTTTCCCGCAAACGACCTATCAGCCACTCGCAGAAACTCTTGCACCTGCGAATCCCAATAAGCCCAATTATGCCCGCCGGGAAGCTGCCGAAACTCATGCGGGACCTTCTTTTCGCCCAGTAATTGCATAAAATCGCGATTATTCTGAATCAGAAAGTCTTCGGTCCCACAATCGATATAAAGAAACGGAAGTGATTTGACCTTCTCCGGCATGAGGTCCTTTATCATTTGAAAGATGTCGTTTGCTTTGCGGGTATCGCTTTCGAGCGGACCATATATGGAATCGATCGTCTTGCCTATCGCTCCGGCTGTTTTTTCCGAAAATGATGCCGCACCCAAAGCGCCGCTGAATGACCCGGCTAACGCAAACATTTCCGGATATTTCAGTCCAAATTTCAACCCGCCGTAACCACCCATCGAAAGCCCGGCAATTGCACGGTTCTTGCGGTCGGCCAGTGTTCGGTAGTTTTTGTCGATCTCGGGAA